>JAPDPR010000017.1 GCA_034506335.1 candidate division KSB1 bacterium | reverse complement strand
GGTGTGGCGCTGAGTCGCGAAAGGGCTCTTCTCCGCAAACCTTGGCCGTGGTTGGGATTTGCATGTGGCCTTGTGCTCCTTACGCCGCATTTCGCATGGTTGCAGAGAGAGGGTTTCTCTGGAGAAAGGGCGACTGCCGCGGTGCAGGCTATCTGGGGTGGCACAGGACACGGGGTGCTCGCGCCGGCACTATCCTCGCTGGCAGTTGCTCCACTTGCGCTGGCGGGCCTCCTTCGCCTCCTTTTTGGCAAAGCCGGGCGTGGGTTGCAAGCCCTCGGGTGGGCAAGCGTGTGTCTGCTGGGGGGCCTTTTCTTTGGGTTCAGACCCCATACCGTTGCGGCTGCAGTGGTGCCACTGGTTGCAGCAGGCGGGGTTGCCCTTGAGCAGATGCAAACGTGGCCGGGTCCCTGGCTTCGGCGTGTGGTGGTCGCATTCGTCCTTGTCGTGGGATTAGTGGGCCTGCCACTCAGTCTGCCGGTATTGCCCGCGGATACGACTTCTCGCTACGCAGCATTCCTGCGCGATGAGCTGGGCGCTTCGGAGCCCCTGCGGTGGGAAGATGGGCACACGCACGAGCTACCCCAGGATTTTGCCGACATGTTAGGGTGGGATAGCCAGGTGGCCACCGTAAGCTTGATCTACGGCAGCCTTCCGCCAGAGCTCAAGGAGCAGTGTGTGATTGTGGCTGCAGACCGGGGACAGGCAGCCGCCGTCAATGTGCTGGGGCCCCAGTATAGTCTTCCGCGTGCGGTGAGCACTGATGGGGACTACTACCGGTGGGGGCCAGGCCCGCTGCCGGGTGAGGTGCTGATTGCCATAGGAATGTCTCCGGAAAGCTTAGCTTCCCACTACGACGTCGTGGAGACGGCAGCTTCCGTGGTGACCAGATTTGCCCGGCAGGGTACTGTGCATGTGCTTGTCTGTGCTCAGCCGCGCATGCCTCTGTCGCTCCTTTGGCCCAGGCTGCGGCAGTTCACCAAAAGGTGAAGGCGACATGCAGCGTCTCACGGCGGTCGCATGCCTTCTCACCTCAATGACCCTGATTGTCGTCGCTCCCGCCGCCCAGCAGCGCGAGCGCTTTCGTGTCTACGCCCCCACCCGGCACGATGTGGAGACAGTACTTGCGCAAGACGTAGAACTTCTTGCCACCGACTTTGGCCGATCCCTTGACGTGTTCTGTACAGCGGAGACGGCGAAACTTCTCCAATCTGCCGGCCTGCAGGTACAACGCCTAATCGGGCCCCTCCCCGACCCCCGTGCGCAGGGCTTTCACACCTACGAGGAAACGAAAGCCTTCCTCCTGCAGGTGGCTGCCGCCTACCCTTCGATTGCGAGGCTCGACTCACTGACGTCATCCGTGCAGGGCCGCGGCATCTGGGCGTTGAAAATCTCGGATAACCCTTTCGAGGATGAGGACGAGCCGTGCCTGCTCGTGGAGGGGTGCATTCACGGCAATGAGCACCATTCTCTGGAAGCCTGTCTCTACTTCATCAACTACATGGTCACTCGCTATGGAACCGATCCCGAGGTGACCTCTTGGGTGAATGAGCGAGAAGTTTGGGTGGTGCCGTTAGTCAACCCGGATGGGCACGAGTTAAACAGGCGCACCAATGCTCATGAGGTGGATCTCAATCGCAACTTTGGGTATTGGTGGGGTTTTGCTGCCTCCAGCTACGGGACCGCGCCGTTCTCTGAGCCGGAAAGTAGGGCCATCCGCGACTTGGCAGAGAGTGTGAGACCATATGGGTCAATCGCGTTCCACACGGCTGGGAGGCTTGTGCTATACCCGTGGGCCTACATCGACAGTCCCCCCACCCCGGACGACCGTCTCTTTGCGCTGGTGGCAAGGGAATTGGTCGACTCTATCAACGCGGTCTCTACGTTAGGGCGATACAGTTTCCGCCGGTCGGGCACCTGGTACTGGCACGGTGGCGAGCACAACGACTGGATGTATTCGCAATACGGAATACTGTCGTTCACCATCGAAATGATGGATAGCCAGACTGCACCTCCTTCGGAAGAGGAGAACAAGGCGGTCCTACCAGCTTTGCGGGTCATGCTGCGGTTACCGGACCGCCGCGCGGTCACTGGGCGTGTCACCGAGGCGGTGAGTGGTCTCCCTTTGCCCGCGCGGCTGTCGGTCTTGGAGCTATTCGACCCTGACCAACCTGTGTGGAATCTGGCTGAGCCGGTCTTTGGACGCTTCATCCGTTTCCTGTTGCCTGGGGCATACACGCTTGAGGTGCAGGTTCCCGGCTATCCGCGGTATCAGTTTCCTGTGCTTGTGAAGACTGGCGATGCTCGCATTGAGCACAATCTGGTCGTGAGGGGTGGCGCCGACCTGGTCGTACAGCGCATCGTGGTATCCGACGGACCCGGAGCGGGAGAACAGGGCGACAGCAACGGTCAGATCAACCCTGGAGAAGTGGTGGCGCTTGTGCCGCAGGTGTACAACAGAGGGGGAGGTCTGGCTTCCGCGCTGCGCGCGGTACTGCGCTCCGCGTCGCCCCTCGCCCACATTGTCACCGCCTCCCTCTTTTTGGGCGATGTCCCGGCTGGAACAGAAGTGGTTGGAACGCCAGGCTTTCTTGTCCGGGTTGGGCAGCAGGCTCGCCCTGGGGAGGCGCTTCCTCTCGAACTCCGTTTTGCGGCTGCAGATGGCTATCCATGGTCAGAGTTCACTCAGGTCCGACTCCAAGGGTTCAACGACGACATGGAGAACGGATGGGATCAGTGGACTCACGGCGTCTTTCCGGATGCCAGCAACACAGTGGACGACTGGCAGTATGGTCTTGTGCGTGGAGAAGGAGGTGACCCCGGCACTGCCTACTCAGGGCGCTTCGTGTGGGGGAACGACCTGGGAGAAGGTGCCTATGATGGTCGGTACGCGAATGATGTGCATAACTACTTACAGATGCGCACGCTGAACTGTCGGGGCTGGTTGCAGGTGTACCTGCATTTTTACCGCTGGCTGACGGTGCAGCAGGGAGATCGGGCCTACATCACCGTCAATGACCGCGTGGTCTGGGACAACCTTTCCCATGCCTTCAGCGAGGCGAGCTGGTCATATCAGGTCGTGGACATCTCCGCGGCGGCTGCTGATAGGGACTCTGTGGTGGTGCGCTTCTGCCTTCGCACCAACAGCTCCGGCACTGCCGGTGGATGGACCATTGACGACGTGATGGTGAGCGACAGAGCGCAGGTAGGAGTGGCCCCCACCACCGCGCCGCCCATGTCGCACCTCCTTGCTCAGAACTTCCCGAACCCGTTCAATTCAGCTACTACCTTTGTGTTTACACTCCCGGAACGGATGCACGTCTCACTCATCGTCTACAATCTTGACGGTCAGGAACTAAAGCGGCTGGTGGACGGCGTTCTGCCTGCCGGTCCGCACCGGCTTTCCTGGAACAGTGAGGACGAGCAAGGGCGAAAGGTAGCCACCGGTATCTACCTGGCCTCTTTGTGCTCCCGGCTCGGCGCCCAGACCCTGAAGCTGGTGTGTGTGCGGTAGTAAACTGCGAAAGGTCAGAACATGAAGAGCAATCCACTGCGCGATTCCACGTTGCGTTGGCTGCTCGCCGTCCTGCTCACGGTGCCGTTCTTGGCTTTTCAGCGGCGAACAGGACCCACGTACCCGGTGCGAGGCAAAGTGGAGTTAGGCGGTGCGTCAGTTTCCTATCGCCTGCCTCGATCGGCCTCTGTGGGTGCTGACGCCGTCGTGCGCATTTCCGTTCCCGACACCAGCATTTGCGGCTCGCTCTCTTATCGACGCTACAAATCTCTGGATGCGTGGGCGGAGACGGCTTTGCGCCGTGAAGGCGAGTTTCTCGTGGGCGAATTGCCAGAACAGCCTCCGGCCGGCAAGGTTATGTACACGGTCACACTCAGGAAGGAAAGCCAGACGGTGACCCTTCCCATGCAACCGGTGGTGCTGCGCTTCAAGGGGAAAGTTCCCGTCGCGGTTCTTGTGCCGCATGTTCTTTTCATTACGCTTGCCATGCTTTTCTCGACGCGTGCAGGAGTCGAAGCGCTTGCCCGCGCGGGCCAGCCGCGCAGATTCATGCTCTGGACCATTGGGCTCTTCCTCGTGGGCGGATTCATTCTGGGCCCCGTCGTGCAGAAACTGGCCTTTGGTGCGTTCTGGACCGGTTTCCCCTTCGGCCACGACCTGACCGACAATAAGACGCTCGTCGCCATGTTGGGGTGGGTGGCGGCATGGAAGGCGACGGCTGGCGGCCGCAAACGCCGCGGGTGGGTCATTGGTGCAGCCTTGCTCATGGTTGTGGTGTACTTGATCCCGCACAGCCTGCTGGGCTCTGAAATCGACTTTACGTCGACTGGCCCTGGCCGGTGATTCTTGCCAAGAAAGCCATTGCTTTTTTGCCATCATTTTCGTAGAATTAGTGCCGCGCGAGGTGGTCAGGGGAAAGCTAAAAGACTTTCCCGTGAGCCTCGCGTTTGTAATTTGTCAGGCGGAACAGTCCAGGAGTTTCAATGAGTCTCAGTTACATTGCCAAGACGATCAAGCCTTCCCCGACGCTGGCCCTGAATGAAAAGGCGGCCATCCTTAGGGAGAAGGGCGAGCCTGTAATTCACCTTGGCGGGGGAGAGCCCAAGAGCCGCGCGCCCATCGACGCCATTGTGGCTGCCGCAGCCCACTTGAACACCGGCGAGGTGCGCTATGCACCTCCCGATGGCATTCCCGCGCTGAAAAAGGCTATTATCCGCTACACTGAGGAACACTATGGGCGCCTCGTGGCCCCGGAAAACGTCATAAGCAGGCAATCATGGTCGCACTGCAGGCAATTCTGAATCCTCAGGAGGAAGTGATCTTCCCCGCACCGTACTGGGTGAGCTACCCCGACATGGTGCGCTTGTGTGGGGGGGTCCCCGTACCGGTCTTGCCGGAGGACGGGACCTTCTACCCGCGGCTCCAGGACATCGAACAGCGCGTTGGGCCCTATACCAAGGCCGTTATCATCAACAGCCCGAACAACCCCACGGGCGCCATGTACAGCGAAGAGTTTGTCGCCGACATAGTGGAGTTTTGCGAGCGGCGCAATCTCTACCTCATCATGGACGACATCTACCATCGCCTTCTGTTTGATGGACGCAAGCCGATTAGTTGCTACAAGTACGCCAAGGACCTCTCGGAAAACTCAAAGCTGATTGTCATCAATGGTGTCTCTAAGCAATATGCGATGACTGGTTTTCGCATTGGCTGGGCGGTGGCAAATAGGAAGCTCATCGAAGCGATGACCAATATTCAGGGGCACCAGACTTCGGGGCCCTCGGTGCTCTTGCAGGTGGCGGCGGTGGGAGCGCTCAACGGACTGCAGTCGTGCGTGGAAAACCTGCGTGTCACCTTGGAAAACAACCGCAATGTCATGATTGATCGCCTGTCTTCTTTCGAAGGGGTGCGCGTCACCAAGCCGGACGGTACCTTCTATTGTTTCGCCGATTTTAGCGCCTACAGCAAGGACTCGACCAAACTCTCCAATTTCCTCATCGACAAAGTCTTGGTCTTGACGGTGCCAGGGGTGGAGTTTGGCCTGGAAGGGTACTTGCGCCTGAGCTTTTGCGGTTCGATTAAGGACATCACCGAGGGTATCGAGCGGATGAAGTGGGCGTTAGACCTGCAGTCGCCAAATGAGCTCTACATTGGAGATCGCAAGTTGGTGAGGGATTGGGCATGAAGTACCTGGAATTCGACACGCCGGCGAGCAAGCAGGCAAAGGAGCTAGCCTCCGACTTTGGGCTGAGCAACCACGGCCTCTCCTTTTTGGACAGGGTGTACTGGAATCTCCCCGAACCTGCTCTGTACGAGGAGGCGGTGTTTCGCAATGAAGGGCACATTCTTGCCCAAGGACCATTGGTGGTGCACACCGGCAAGCATACAGCGCGTGCCGCGGCTGACAAGTTTATCGTGCGGGAGGCTTCGACCGAGGACCGCATCTGGTGGGGTGAGTACAACCGACCGTTGAGCGCAGCCAAGTTCAACGAGATTCTAGCCAGAGTGCAGGCCTACTGCCAGGGGGAGGAGCTCTTTGTGCAAGACTGTTATGTGTGCGCCGACCCTGCCTACCGCATGCCCATCCGCATCGTTACGGAAAAAGCCTGGCAAAGCCTCTTCGTGCGCCACATGTTCCTGACCACTTCCAACCAGGAAGAGCTGAAGCATTTCGTGCCCGAGTTCACCGTACTAGCGGTGACAGGGTTCAAGGTCGACCCCCGCATCGACGGCACGCGCACAGAAACGGCCATCCTGTTGAATTTCGGCGAACGGCTTGGCATCATCGCGAATACCCTGTACGGCGGCGAAATCAAGAAATCCATCTTTACCCTACTCAATTTCCTCCTCACGTTTGAAGACGTGCTGCCGATGCATTGCTCGGCCAATGTGGGCCCGAAGGGTGACGTGGCGCTCTTTTTTGGGCTGAGCGGCACTGGCAAGACCACGCTATCTGCCGACCCGCGGCGCCGTCTGATTGGCGATGATGAACATGGATGGAGCGCTGAAGGGGTTTTCAATTTCGAAGGAGGGTGCTATGCCAAGG
Organism: candidate division KSB1 bacterium; assembly: GCA_034506335.1. NCBI lineage: Bacteria > Pseudomonadati > Candidatus Zhuqueibacterota bacterium. Next base: position 49,258 of record JAPDPR010000017.1, on the reverse strand, counting down.
TGATTCGGCTGTCGCCAGAGCACGAGCCCCAGATTTGGGCAGCCACTCACCGGTTCGGCACTATCCTCGAAAACGTTGTCTACGACCCGGTCTCTCGGCTCATGGACCTTGACGACGACATGATCACGGAGAACACTCGGGCGTGTTATCCTCTGGAGTTTATCCCTAATGTGGTACCGGAGGGCTATGTCCATGCGCACCCGAAGAACGTCATATTCCTGACCTGCGACGCCTCCGGCGTACTGCCCCCCATCGCTCGCCTCACGCCCGCGCAGGCGCAGTACCACTTCATCAGTGGCTACACCTCAAAGATCGCCGGCACCGAAATCGGGTTGGGCATCGAGCCGCAGATAACTTTTAGCACCTGTTTTGGGGCACCTTTCATGGTGCGTCATCCGTTCGAATACGCCGAAATGTTGAAGAAACGCCTCATCCAGCACAAGGCGCAGTGTTGGCTGGTGAACACCGGTTGGGTAGGCGGACGTTTTGGCGTGGGAAAAAGAATCAGCATTCGCCACACGCGCGCGCTGCTCAATGCCGCGCTGGAAGGGAAGCTGGATGGCGTGGAGTACCGCAAGGACCGGATCTTCGGGTTTGACGTGCCGCGCACCTGTCCGGACGTGCCCGAGGACGTGCTTGACCCGGCCAGCTCGTGGGGGGACAAAGATGAGTACTGGAAGAAGTACGACGCACTGGCGGCGCGTTTTATCGAGAACTTTAAGCTCTTCGCCAGCGGCTGTTCCCAGGAGGTGCGGGACGCGGGACCAAAGCGTTTAGCCCAAGTGTGAGGAGTGCCCTACCCCGGAGTAGCGCCGCTCAATCTTGGATGATTGTTTTTGCCTTCGGTAGCGTGGGGCGCTTTGTCCGCCTTTGACGCATTCACGAGAGAATTCGCCTCCTCACCGCGGACTACGCCGATACTAGATTATTTTTTTGCGGGGTGTTGGTGAGCGTCATCGCATCTCTGCTCTCACGTGTTATTGGAGCCGTAACCCCTGGCAGTAGACGTTTATCACTGAGCCCCTGTGGGGGTGGGGGCGCGCCATTCAATGAAGATTCATCGGCGCGGCTCTGCGTTTTTCCGCTTCTCGCATCGGTGTACCTCCTTGTAACTATCTTCGACCCTTCCGCGATTTCGTGCCATTGCCGTAAGCAACAGTAGGTAATTTTTACCCCCTGATGGGTCTTTTTTGCCTACAGCTGGACGGCCCCTGATCCGGCAGCACAGTGATTGGGGTGCCACGGAGGCCAATGGGCTCGTGAGAGGGTAGTTGTAACTTGCTTGAGAAACAAATGATTAGCGAGTACAGCTGGTCAGGGGAGCATGAAGGAGTATCGTCGGCCACAGTTGCGGGGAATGGTGCCAAATTTGCCCCGATAACACAGCTCAAACTGTGCGAATGGCGCGTTGGGGACGAGCAACGAGGCGATCATGGCAGACGGCCGAGGTTTCGTCGATCTGGTCAGCTTTCTTTCCTCCAGGCAAGGACAAGGGGAACCCCTTGGTGCGGTGCCGCGCCGGGTCATACCCTCTCACCGCGTAAAGGTGGAACCGAACCCGGTCCAGATCGGTGCGGGCGGGCATTGTGGAGGAGAGCCAAAGGTCCGGGTGCACACCCGCGATAACGTGGTGCAGCGAATAGAGATCCTCTGTGCATGCGGGCGGACTATCGAACTAGCATTGGATTATGGCGATGGGCGGACAGCAGAAGGGCAACGGTCGTAGCGTAGCTACCGGACCCAGTGCCCAGACCGATGGCTCCGTTCGTCCCGCTGCGGCAGTGGGTGGAGAGCTGGCGTTGGGCGCCGCGCTGGCCGACTTTAGCCAAGCAATGGCCTCCATTACCAGCGCCCACCAAGAGTTGAGCAGGCGAATTGCCGAGCTGGACCTACAGCTTGCTCAGCGCAACGCAGAGCTGGCGCAGAGTCTGCTCGAGACGCAGCGCCTGAAGACCTATCTCAACTACATTCTTGACAGCATGTCCAATTGCCTGGTGGTGGTGGATCGTGCGGGTACCATCACCCTTTTCAACAAAGCGGCGGAGCGCCTGACGGGTTACCAGGCAAAAGAGGTAGTCGGCAGGCGCTACGAGGATGTGTTTCGCTCGTGCACCACGGATGCTTTTGCCCCTTTGCACGTGGTGAGCTCGGCGAGCGGCGTATCGGAGGGGGACAAGGAGATTGTGGGCAAGTCAGGTCAGAGGATACCAATCAAGTTCGCTTGCTCGCGGCTGACCGATCCAAGCGGACAAGTGTTGGGTGCCATCGAGGTGTTCAGCGACCTGAGTACCGTGCGGCTTTTGGAAGAGCAACGCCGCCGCATCAGCGTGCTCTCTGCGTTGACGGAGATGGCAGGAGTTGTCGCCCACGAGATACGCAATCCCTTGCAGGGAATCGCCGGCTACGCTGCACTGTTGTCGGAGGAGCTCCCTATCGATGATCCCCGGCACGGGATGGCCAGGCAGATCCTGGAAGGCGTGCAACGTCTGGATGAAATTGTCAACAATCTTCTGCTCTTAGTGCGCCCCGGGAAAGGTTTTCTGACCGGTCTTGACCTCACGGCGTTTCTCCGCGAGTTTGTCGCCTCCTGCCGCAGGCGGTTCGGGAGCCATAGCTCGATCCTGGTTGAGGAAGACATGCCCACTCGTTCCCTTTTCGCAAAGGCGGACCCGGTCCTTTTGGAACGTGCACTCTGGAGCATCGTGCACAACGCGGTTCAGGCTATGCCTGAGGGAGGCAAGCTCCGCGTGGCGTTGCGCAGGGCCGCAGGATCCGGACAAAGGCAGGGCGCCTGCCAGATAACAATTGCCGATACGGGCTTGGGCATGTCCCGCGAGGTGATGGATCGCCTGTTCATGCCATTTTTCACCACCAAGGAGCGCGGGGCGGGTCTGGGCCTGGCCATCGCGCGGAACCTCATCGCCTTCCAGCAGGGGGAGATTATGGTGCGCAGCAGTGAAGGCAATGGTACATGCGTGACTGTTACCCTGCCGTGCGTGCGAGGCGTGCATGAGTAGACTCGCAATACTCGTGGTGGAAGACGACCCTCTCGGTGGGCGCTTTGTGCGCGACGCCATCCAACGCTGGGGCTATGACGTGACTCTGGTGCAAGATGGTGCCTCGGCGTTAGAACTGGCCTCACGGCAGAGCTTTGCTCTGGTCCTGACTGACCTGAAAATGGAAGGCGTCAACGGCATGGATGTCCTTTGTGGCATCAAAAGGCTCCACCCGGATACTGAGGTGGTGATCATGACCGCCTACGGCACCATCGACAATGCCGTGGAGGCGATGAAGAAAGGGGCCTTTGATTACATCACCAAGCCGGTGGCGCCGGAAGAGCTGCGTCTCGTGGTGGAGCGGGTTCAAGAGCGCCAGCAGCTCCTGGCCGAGAACCGCTTTCTGCGCGCCGAGCTGCAAAAGCAGCAGGGCGTGAGCACGATTCTTGGCCAGAGCCTTGCCATGCAGCGCATCCGCGAGACGGTGCAAATGGTGGCCCCCACTTCGGCGGCAGTGCTCATCGAAGGGGAAACGGGGACCGGAAAAGAGGTCGTGGCCAATGCTATCGAGCGCGCCAGCCCCCGCCACGGAAAACCATTCGTGAAGGTCAACTGCGGCGCATTACCCCACACTCTGCTGGAAAGCGAGCTCTTCGGGCACGAACGAGGCGCTTTCACCGGCGCGGTTGCCCAAATGAAAGGGCGATTCGAGCTTGCCGATGGCGGTACGATGCTATTAGACGAAATCGCCGATCTGGACAAGGCAATGCAAGTGAAGCTGCTGCGCGTGTTGCAGTTCGGTGAGTTCGAGCGTATTGGGAGTGGGCGCACCCTGCAGACAGATGTGCGCATCATCGCCACCACCAACCGCAACCTCTTGGAAGAGGTGAAGAAGGAGCGCTTTCGCAAAGACCTCTACTTCCGCCTGAACACCCTGTGCATACGCATCCCGCCCCTCCGGGAGCGGCGCGAGGACATTCCTTTGTTAGCCGAACACTTCCTTGCCCGCTTTGCGGCACGCAACGGAGAGCGTAAGAGACTCTCGCCGGAGGCTATGCGCGTACTCATGGAACACAACTGGCCCGGGAATGTCCGCGAGCTGGAAAGTGCCATTGAGCGAGCGGCGGTTCTCAGCAGGGGCATTGAGATTCTTACCCCGGAGCATTTCCCGTACATTCGTGAGCATGCCGAGCTTCTACAGACGGACAGCCCCTCACCACTTGTGACTCTGGCCGATGTGGAGCGAGCCCACATCCTCAAGACCCTGCAGCAAATGCAGGGCAACAAGACCCAGACGGCTCGTGTTCTCGGCATCACCGTCAAGACCCTCCGCGCCAAGCTGCGGGCTTACGGGATTGCAGAGTAAGACAGTCCGACACGGTCTCACCGGCCTGAGCGGCCCTTGGGCCACGTGATCCGTTGCCCGGGTGACTCGCTCCGTGCTCAAGAAATCGCTCCTCTGTTGGTGCACTTGTCCCGCTACCCCTGCTGAGTAGGACCTCACCGAAACCATAGCCCTTCTCGGCTGTCGCTTCTCCTCCTAAGGCGCAGCACGTGGTCAACCCAATTGGGCGATCGTGCCGGACGTCGACCGGCACGAACCTGGTGTAAGCAAGTCTCCCCGCGCCGAGTTGTGTGTTGCCACCCTGCCTGCGTGAAGCGGTGTGAGTGAGGCTCAGGGCTTCCACATTGCCGCCGGGACTGCGACCTCACTGGCCCAGTTGAAGTCTCGCCCCCTCCAAAATGCCCACTTGGCAGAATCTGCGGCAGGTGCTGGTTCGCTAGCTGAGAAGGGCTTCTGCCTACCCGGGGCCTCCCCTCAAGTTTCTGCCGTCCATTGCCTCGCCAATGTGAGAAAGCCGGTTCTTGGAGCTCCTGCTGCGTGTGCGGGAGGGTAAGAAGGACGCGCGGGGCACATGTGCGCAAATCGCCCTGTTCCTCCCATAGCTTCGAGCGTTGTCCGCGCCTCTTCCGTTGGACAGAGTGAGGCACTCCGAGCTCTGCCTTGTTCGACACATGCGCCACCGAGTGTGGCATGTGCTGGACAGTTGCGGGCTGCATTGGGCACTGCCCTCTACAAACCTAAGATTTTGTTTTCCTAATATCTGGTGCTTCCGATCGGTGGCCGGTGTGGCGTGTGCTACACAGTAGCCCTGGCGCCACATCCAATGAGGTGGTCTAGCCTCGCTTTCCTCATGGATTAAGCTGCGTAAAAACAAATTGATGGTCCCACCACGGCAAATCTTTCTACATGGCACATAACTTGTAAGGCACGGCGTGCGTAGTGGACAATCGCCGGTGGTCGTGCGACTGCAGGCCACGGCGGCTTCCGGCAAGCAAACGGGCCGGCAGAAGGCGCCATACGGCTATGTTTTCAGACGAGTAGGCCAGCAGCTTGGCGGTCTTGGAGCCACCGCTGTGGTGGAAGTGAGGTGAGGATGGTGGGCGGATGTCCATCCCGACGGCGGAGCCGTCCTCTTTGCCGTCGGCATGTCATTTCTTGTGGGAATGCTCTCGCTTGGGCTGCAGCCTCTTCCGCCCCTTTTCAGGGGCCTCTGCACACCTTCGCTTCCCAGTCCTGTGCCCTCGCATTGTGCCTGTGGTTGGTTCGTAGATCGAGCGCCCCGTCCCGTGGAAAATGGCCCGCGCCGAACTGTGCACGCAATATCGATTAGAGGAGGCTGAATGACTTTCGCTGCATTCATGGGAGAACGAACATGAACGAGACCGTCTGTACTCCCCAACCACGAGCTGCGCAGACAGGTCGACCATCGCGCCGAGAGATTAGATGCGCGGGCGACCGAACTTTCCGTGAACTGGTGGAAGGGGTCAAAGACGTGGTGCTGCATCTCACCGCGGATGGGGTTATCCAGTATTGCAGTCCGGCCATCAGGCCACTTGCCGGCTATGATCCTGAGGAGGTGCAGGGTACGGATGTGCGCGGGTACTTTGCCGACCCGTTCGAGCAGCGCAATGCGTGGAGGAGCCTCGGGCGAGCGGTGCGCACCGGCGCGGATACAACAATTGAATTTCTCCTGAGGACCAAAGGGGGGCGTCCTGTACCGGTAGAGGTTACCGTCAGGCCGTCCAGGGCAAGAGGCGGTCTTGAAGGGGTTTTGTGCGTCATGCGAGACGTCAGCGCGCGGAAAGAAGCCGACGCCGCTCTGCAGGAGAGCGAGCGCAAGTTCAGGGCCATAACCGATAACCTAGAGGTGGGGATATTTCGCACTTCTGCAGGAGCGGATGGACGTGTGCTTGAGGCAAATCCGGCACTGGTGAGCATGTTCGGCTACGCGAGCAAGGAGGAGTTTATTGGCACAAGGGTGAGGGACCTGTACGTGGACCCAGCGGACCGTGCGGCGTTGGTAGCGCGTATCAAGGCTGAAGGCGTGCTCAAGCGTGCCGAGGTTCCCTTTAGAAAGCGGGACGGCAGTCGGATGTGGTGTGCGCTCACCGCGGTGGCAGTCCGTGACCAGCGAGGGCGGGTGCGGTACTATGATGGCCTGGTGGAAGACATCACCGCACGCAAGCTCACGGAGTTATCCCTGCGTGAATCCGAAGGGCGCCTGCGGCACGTGGCCGAGCAAGTGCACGCTTGGGTGTGGGAGGTGGATGCTTCCGGCCGCTACACCTACAGCAGCCCCTTGGTCAAGGAACTGCTGGGCTACGCGCCAGAAGAGCTCGTGGGCAAGAAAGGCTTTTGCGACCTTCTCCACCCCAGCAAGCGCGTGGAATATGAGCGCGCACTCCTGCGCCTGCTAGACGCCCGGGCCCCAATTCATGACTTTGTCGCGCCTTTCCAGCACAAAGACGGCGGGACATTGTGGCTTTCGCGCAACGCGGCGCCAATCTACGACACAGGCGGCAACTTTTCTGGTTACCAAGGGGCCGACATCGACGTCACAGAGAGGCACTTGCAAGAGGAGAAGATACGGCAGCAGCGCACCTACTTGCAGGCGCTCATCGAATACAATCCTCTTGCGGTGGTGGGCATGGACGCTGAGGGCAGAATTACGCTGTGCAACACCGCCTTTGAGCGTCTGTTCCAGTACGAGCGCGGGGAAGCGATGGGGAAGCAGGTGGACGAGCTGCTAGCCGGAGAGGGGCAATTGGCCGAGGCAAGGGATCTGACCAGTCGGGTGATGGCCGGCGAGCGCGTGCACGCTATCACCCGCCGCCGGCGCAAGGACGGTGCGGAGGTGGACGTGGAGGTTTTCGGTGTGCCTGTCATGATCCAGGGCGCCCGCTACGGCGCCTTCGCTCTCTACCAGGACATCAGCCAGCGCAAACGCGCAGAAGAAGAGCTCCTGAGTTCCTTGAAGGAAAAGGAGATCTTGCTCAAGGAGATCCACCACCGAGTGAAGAACAACATGCAGGTCATCTCCAGCTTGCTGAGTTTGCAGTCCTCTTACATCACCGACCCACGCGCCCTGGCCATTTTCAACGACAGCCAAAACCGAGTCAAGTCCATGGCGCTGATCCATGAAAAGCTCTATCAGTCCAAGAACCTGGCCAGGGTTGATTTTGCCGAGTACGCGCGGAGCCTCACAAGTCATTTGTTCGACTCCTACGGTGTGGACCCAGAGCGCATCGGCATGGAGATAGAAATCAACGGGGTGGAACTCGCCATCGACACGGGCATATCGTGCGGTCTGATCGTGAATGAGCTTGTCTCCAACGCGTTGAAACACGCGTTCCCGAACGGCCGCAAAGGGCAGGTAACGCTAAGGCTGGAGCGCGTGAATGGCTCGTACGTGCTCAGCGTGAGCGATGACGGGGTGGGCTTCCCGTCGCATCTTGATTTTCGCAACACCGAATCGTTAGGTCTGCAGCTGGTCAACACGCTGACGGACCAGTTGGAAGGGAACATAGAGCTTCTGTGCAATGGAGGTGGGACCACCTTCACCATTTGTTTTCCTGATGGAAGCACTAGAGGGTGATCGATCCGGCGGTAGGAGCACATGTGCCACGAACGAAAGAGTAGGGACTGTCACATGGATCGAGCTGCGCGAATTATGGTCGTTGAGGACCTCAACATCACCGCTCTTGACCTGAAGAACAGGCTGCGGAAGATGGGATACGAGGTGCCAGCGCTGGCGGGGTCAGGAGAAGAGGCAATCCAGAAAGCGGAGGAGACCCATCCCGACTTGATCCTTATGGACATCCGCCTCAAGGGCGAAATGGATGGCGTCGAGGCAGCCGAACGGATCAGGGCGAAGCTGGACATCCCGGTCATCTACCTGACTGCGCACGCGGATGACAACACTCTGCAGCGGGCTATGGTCACAGGCCCATACGGCTACGTGCTAAAGCCATTTGAGGAGAAAGAGCTGCGCATTACCATTGAAATGGCCTTGCATCGACATCGCGAGGAGGCGAAATCGCGGGAGCAGACTGGCGCTCCCGCTGTGGCAGAATGATTCTTACCTCCGTGTCGGATTAGGGCTCCCGTGGGAGTCCTTTTGCTGTCGGAGGCCAAGGCACAACTAGGGCGGGCGAACTGAGCCCCAGGTTTGCCCCGTGAGCAGTTCGGGGCAGATCCGACGGAGAGACCCCAGGGTCGCACAAGGAACGCATGCATATGGAGCAACACGTGAACACTTACTCGCCATCGGGGAGACCCCTTCGACACACCAAGATCGCGGTGCTTGTCCTTGCCTTCGTCTTGATCTGCGCATTCCATGCCTATTACTACTTCTTGAGGGGGCTGCCCGTGGGGAAGGACCTCGTGGCCTGGCTGCTGGCGGTAGGCGGTGCCACAGCCCTTGTTGAGGCCAGCTTTCGGCTCTTTCGGCGTGAACAGGCGAGCCTGACGCACGAAATCGAGCTCTGCAAACAAGCGGATGCCCGACGCGAAGATGAGCAGGAGCGGCTGCGACGTTTCAATCGAGCGCTAGCCAGGATATCTGGAGCGCCTTTGCTCTACAGTGGCAACCTCAGCGCCGCACTAGACCAGGTCACCGAGACTTCTGCTCATACACTGGAGGTGGAGCGCGTGGGGGTGTGGCTCTTTGTCGAGGAGCGGACCAAGATTCGCTGCCTCAACCTCTACGAACGCGGGGCTAATCGCCACACCTCCGGTCACGAACTTGAGGCGTCGCGTTACCCTGCCTACTTCGCCGCGCTGGAAGAGGAGAGGATTATTCCCGCGCACGATGCCCGTACCGATACCACTACGTGGGAGTTTGCCAACGACTACCTTGTGCCGCTGGGAATCAGCTCTATGCTGGACGCGCCCATTCGTGTGAACGGCCAGACCATGGGCGTGTTGTGTCATGAACACGTAGGGGCGCCCAGGCAATGGACCGTGGAAGAACAGGCCTTTGCCAGTTCCATGGCGGACATGGTGGCCCTGGCTATGGAGGCGAGCGAACGTCGTCGTGCCGAGGAGTCGCTACGGGAGAGCGAGCGGAGCCTGCGCAGCATCTTCGACAACATGCAGGACATCTACTTTTACGCAGATACTTCCGGGCTATTGCGCAACGTGAGCCCCGCGGTTGAACGATACGGGTACAGGCGGCAGGAGCTCCTTGGCAGGCACGTGGAAACGGTATTCTTTAGCATGGAAGAGCGGGAGCGCTTCCTGGCAGAACTGGCGAGGGAGCGGGCGGTGAGCGATTTCGAGGTGCGCCTCAAATATGCCGACGGCACGCCGTTCTCTGCTTCGATCAGCGCCCGGCTGATCCTGGGCGACGATGGCCGCTGCTTGGGGACCGAGGGGATTGTGCGTGACATTTCCGAGCGCAAGCGCCAAGAAGCAGCCCTGAAGGAGGCCAAGGAGCTGTACGAGACTCTGGTGCGCACCTCGCCGGAAGCCATTTTGGTGGTAAACCCGATGGGGATCTTCACTGAGGTGAATGAACGCGCCGCACAGCTCTTCGGGTTCGCCTCGGCTGCGGAGATGGTGGGGACGCAGGTGGGCGTGTTTCTGCCCGAGGCGGTCCGCCAATGGGCGCGAAGTTCTCTCCCCTCCTGTCACTCAGAAGAGGTCCTGCAAGCGGAGCAGATCCTCTTGCGGCGAGACGGCAGTTCCTTCATTGCCGAACTGAGCGTCTCTGCCCTTTGCACCGCCGACCAGCAGCTGTGCGGGTACGTGGCCATAATAAGAGACGTGACGGTCCGTAAGAAGGCAGAGGAAGAGATCGAGCGGCGGCAAAAGTACCTGGAATCGGTGCTGAACAACTCACCCAGCGCCATTGTGACCCTCGACAATGAGCATCGGGTGGTCGAATGGAACAAGGCCGCCGAGCAGATTTTCGGCTATCGCCGCGAGGAGGTTCTGGGCAAGGACCTGGACGGGTTGATTGCCACCGGTGCCGTCCACGAGGAAGCAGCAGGGCTCACCCGGCACGTGTTGAGCGGCAAAGACATCCTGGCGCACGAGGCTGTGCGCATACGCAAAGATGGCACACCGGTCGACGTGATCGTCTCCGGCTCCCCCATTCGCGTGGGAGAGACGCTTCACGGGGTGGTGGCCGTGTATACCGACATTTCCGAGCGCAAGAGGCAGGAGGCTGAGCTGCGTGCCAGTGAGGAGCGCTTCCGGAACTTGGTGGAGAGCTCGCCGGAGGGGATCGTCATCCACAGCCAGGGGAAAGTCATATTCGCCAACCCCGCTGCTGCCCGCATCATGGGTGCCAAGAGCCCCGAGGAGATGCTCGGCGCCTCGGTGATGGATTTTGTCCATCCGGACTATCGCCAGATAGTGCTGGAGCGTGTGCGCAAGATGATGGAGACCGGCGAACCCGCGCCCCCCATCGAGGAGCAGTTCCTGCGCCTGGACGGCAGCGTGCTGGATGTAGAGGTGGCTGCCTCGCCCGTGGTATTCGCCGGGCAGAAGGCTTCGCAGGTGGTGTTCCGCGACGTCAGTGCCCGCAAACGCGAGGAGAAGGTGCGCGAGGCGATCTACAAGATCTCCGAGGCCGCCAATACCGCCGCCGACTTGCAGGGACTGTTCGCGTCCATTCACGCCATCGTGGGCGAGCTTATGCCGGCCCAGAACTTTTACATCGCGCTTCTTGACCAGGAGTCCGGCATGTTGAGCTTCCCGTACTTTGTGGACGAAAAGGACGAGCCGCCAAGCCCCCGCAAACTCAAGAGAGGGTTGACAGAATACGTGCTGCGCACCGGTGAGCCACTGTTGGCCTCGCGCGAAGTCTTCGCGCAGTTGGTCGAGCGCGGCGAGGTCGAAGCCATCGGTACCCCCTCGGTGGACTGGCTCGGAGTCCCATTGGTGGGCACCCAAGGAATCATCGGGGTATTGGCGGTACAGAGCTACACCGAAGGTATTCGCTTCGGCGAGGAGGAAAAGCGGATTTTGCAGTTTGTCTGTAACCAGGCGGCCATGGCCATAGAGCGAAAACGCACCAACGAACAGCTCAAAGCTTCGCTGCGGGAAAAGGAGGTCCTGCTCAAGGAGATCCACCATCGGGTCAAGAACAACATGCAGGTCATCTCCAGCATGCTCAACCTCCAGTCGGGGTGTGTTGGTAATCCTGAAGTGGTGGCGGTTCTCAAAGACAGCCAGAACCGCGTCCGGTCCATGGCGCTGATCCATGAGAAACTGTATCAGTCCAGAGATTTGAGCAGGATTGACTTTGCCGACTATCTGCGCAAGTTGACCGACGATTTGTTCCGCTCCTATGGGGTGAGCCCTGAGCGCATCGCGCTCGTGACGCATGCGGAGGGGGTCTCTTTGGGCATCGACGCAGCCATCCCTTGTGGCCTGATCGTCAACGAGCTGGTCTCCAATTGTTTGAAGCATGCGTTCCCAGCAGGAAGGAAGGGAGAAGTGCGTGTTGCCCTGGTTCCCAAGAACGGCATGTATGAGCTCATGGTGCGGGACAACGGCGTGGGGTTTCCAAAGGGTGTCGATTTTCGCAATACTGAATCCCTTGGCCTGCAGTTGGTCACCACCCTGACCGACCAGCTGGAGGGCACTATCGAGATGAATTCCAACGGGGGTGGCACCGAGTTCAGGATTTTGTTCAGGCGCGACCAATAGCGGCGTTCACCCAAGCGACTGAGCGGCACAGAGGCACGAGCGAAGGTGAGACTATGGAAGCGAAAGCCCGGGTGTTGATCGTGGAAAACGAGGTTATTGTGGCCAAGGACATGGAGGGGATCCTCCGTAGCCTTGGCTTTGTCGTCTCAGGCATCGTGCGGACCGGTGAGGAGGGGGTCAAACGCGCCCGCGAAGAGCAGCCGGACCTAGTCCTCATGGACATCGCCCTCAAGGGGGAGATTGACGGGGTGGAGGCAGCCAGGCAGATCAAAGCTACCCACGACATCCCGGTTGTGTATGTGACCGCCCTCACGGACCGTGGCACCTTCCAGCGGGCCAAGGAGACCGAGCCCTACGGTTTCATCTGCAAGCCGTTTGAAGAGAAGGATGTGCAGGCTGTAGTCGAGCTTGCGCTGCTCCACAACCAGCGCCAGAAAAGGCTGAGGGCAACGCAGGAGCTCATGACCGCAGCCCTCGACCAGATGGGTGATGCGCTCATTTTCGCCAACCTGCGAGGGGAGGTGGTCTACCTGAACGAGCTAGCCGAGGCCCTGACCGGTTGGGCCCAAATGGAGGCGGCGGGCATGCCGGTGATGCAGTTGTTTGCCTCGACCTCTGCAGAACCGGCCCCGGAGCTTTCTTCTCTTTGCCCCACTATGAGGGACCCCACGCCGTTTGCCTTCGCCTTCTGCGCGCGGGACGCCCGGCAGGTGTCGATTGAAGGGACGATGCATCCTCTGCCGGGCCGGGACCGGACGACGGTGGGCTACATGTTACGCTTCAAGGCCAAGGCGTGCGCTTCAGTGCCAGAAACAGCGTCGGTGCTCCAAAACGGCTAAGGCCATGGAGGATAGGGAGGAAATCATGGGAAAGCCGTACATTGTGCTAATTGAAGATGACCCGGACGACAGGCGTCTCACGGTGCGCCTCTTGCGTCAGGCGTACGTGGATGGAGACATTGTCACCATGTCCAGTGGTGGCAGGGCGTTGCAGTTCTTGTTCGGCACAGGCGAGTTTGCGGATCGAGACCTGGCGCATAAGCCGGAGCTCATTCTGTTGGATTTGCGCCTGCCGGACATGCACGGGTTGGAGGTCCTGCGCTGTCTGCAGGCGGATGCACGCACCAAGGACATTCCTGTGGTCGTGCTCACCTCCTCGCATTCCGAGGAGGACCTGGTGGAAAGCTACCGCCTGGGCGCCACCAGCTACCTGCGCAAGTCCGCCGCCCAAATTGGTTTGTGTTGCCTGGTCGGCCGCATGTCCAAAGGGCGCGCGCTGGAACAATCCGCCGCGGATTAAACGAGCAGAGATCAAAGGAGCCAACTGAGAAAGACAAAAGGGAGGACGATGAAGAGAGCCCGTGCTGTCCGTGCGGCGGTGGAGCTGGGTGCCTGCCAGAGGCCGGTTGTTTTTGTGCGGGAGCTGATGCGGTTTGTGGATATTCTGGAGCTGCGACGAGTCCTCTGCAGGCGTCATCGAGGGGGAATGTTGGTGGCGATGACTCCGTGCCTTGTGGATGCAATTGCAGAGCGCATGCTCGGCAATGTGCCCCACCAGGTGGTACATCCGCCCTTTGATGAGCGTCGGGTGGCGGAGGCGATAACATTGGTGAGCGAAGCTGACGACATGCCCTTGGTTGTGGTAGAAGTGGCCCATCCTGAGGACGCGGGCAGGGTAGGCCAGGCAGTGACCAGCGCCCGAACCTACCAGGTTGCGTGTGCCGCAGACCTGTACGGCACAGGTAAGGTCGGTGCCAGGCGGTTCGCTGTGCCTGTGCGGAAAGCGACGCCTCCGGCTCAAATCGTAGGCTGAAGGGCGGAACCCTGAACCGATTAGGTGCAGCCACGGAGGTGAAGCGAGAGAAATCGCGCGACCGGCCCAGTGCCCGGCCGGCAGAGGCAACCTGGACGCTCCCGGCCCGATGCGGCCCACTTTGTCGCAGGTTTTTGTCGAACCAAGGGGACAACCCCCGGCTGCACTGTGACTCCGCGAGGCAGGCGGCACAAGAGAGGGCCAGGGGGCCGGTTCGGCTGGAAAGAAGAATCGGGTACAAAAGTGGAGGCCAGACAAGGGGTGCTGGGGCCCCGGCGTGGCCACGGAGGCCGTAAGCTACCGTGGTGGGAATGCACGCCGTGGAGAGACTCGCCGCGCGCCGTGCGGTGTGACCTGCGCGTTAACGCCGGCGGCGAAAAAGGCCTGAGCGTCCATTGACACATTGGGTGGAGGTTGTGGAGGTGGATGATGGAGAGCGTCAATCGCGGAAGTAAGAGACCGCGCTGGATGCGGCAAGCAGGGTCTTCTGAGCGCGAAGTGCAAGGGGAGGCGGGCAAACATGTCCCGGTCAGGCTTTGTGTGCTCTTGATCCTTAGTGTAGCGGCCAACGGCACGGCCCACGTCATTCCCAAGGGCTTCAGCCACCTGGGCGTGGCGGAGGGTTTGTCCCAGAGCATGGTTTATTGTATTGCTCAGGACAGCATGGGGTTCGTCTGGTTCGGCACCGAAGACGGCTTGAACCGCTACGACGGTTACGCCGTGCGCGTGTTCCGTTCCGACCCACGCAAGTCCGGTTACGCCCGTGCAAATCCGCTCATCAACATCTATGCGCTCTCCGCCGATCGTCGGGGGGGCCTGTGGATCGGCTCCTACGGAGGGGGCCTGAGCTACTACGATCCAGCTGCCGACACGATCCGGACCTTAACCCATTCACCGGGGGACAGTGCCGGCCTCAGCAGCAACAACGTGGGCGGTCTGTGGGTGGACCGGGACGGGTTTGTCTGGATAGCCACGCTGGGGGGTGGCTTGAGCCGGTTAGATCCTGCGACCGGTTCCTTTGTCCACTACCGTGCCGACGCCCTCGATCCCCACGCGCTCAGTAGTGACTACGTGCGTTGCGTGTACGAAGACGATGCAGGCCGCCTCTGGGTCGGCACTGAGGGGTATGGTTTGTGCCTCTTGGAACGGGGCACGGGTCTGTTCACACGCTACCGCCACGATGCTCGCAACCCAAAGAGCTTGGTCGACGACTATGTGCGGGGCATCTGCGGGAGCCGCAGGGGCACCCTGTGGTTGGCAACCGATGGCGGCCTGGAAGAGTTCGATCCAGAAGAGGGGGTGTTCGTCCACCACCTAGGCCGCACCCGCCCCAGCCGGGACATTCCCACCGAGCGCCTTTGGACGGTGCACGAGGATGACCAGGGTACGGTGTGGTATGGCACACGGGGCGGCGGGCTGGTCAGATATGACCCCGCCACCGGCCATGCCCTGCGTTACGCCCCCGACCCGAAGGACCCCGCTTCCTTACGTAGCGACATCATCTGGAGCCTGCTCCAGGATCGCAACGGGGTGCTTTGGGTCGGCACCATGAACGGCGTGAGCACCTTCAAGGGGCACCTGAGCAAGTTCGCTCTCTACCGCCACGACCCGGATAACCCGAGCTCTTTGTGCGACAACTCCGTGCGTGCCTTTCTGGAGGATCGGCTTGGCGATCTCTGGGTGGGCACCGACAATGGGCTTTCGCGTATGCGGCGCCGTGGCACTGGGCAGGTGGAGTTTCAATCGTATTTCTTGGATATGACGCCCTTTAGCGCCACTACCGGCAGGCGGGTCTTTGCGCTGGCGGAGGACTCGCTCGGCCACGTGTGGGTCGGCACCTACGGCGGAGGTCTGGTCCGCATCACCCGCAGTACAGGGAGCATGAGGCGCTACCGTGCCAATCCCTCTGACCCCACGGCCCTGCCCGGCGACTACATTCGCGCCCTGTATTGCGACCGCCGGGGAGTGCTTTGGGTGGGTACCACCGACGGCCTGGCGCGCCTTGAGCCGGGGGGCACGGGTTTCCGTCGGTTCAGAGCAGCCGAAGGTGACTCTGCCTCACTGAGCAGCAATTGGGTGTCTGCCATCTGCGAGGCGGACTCTGTCTCGCTCTGGGTTGGTACCAGAGAGGGTCTTAACCTTTTTGACCGCCGCACTGGGCGCTGTCGCCGCTACCTCCACCGGGAGGACGACCCGCAGAGCCTGAGCACCGACTATGTGATCTCGCTCTATCCTGACGCGCAGGGCACCCTGTGGGTGGGCACTCTCGGCGGCGGCCTAAACCGGTTGGACCCAGGGACCGGGAAGTGCGTGGTCTACACCGAGAGGGACGGCCTTGCGAACAATGTAGTGTATGGCATCCTGGCTGACCGTCGGGGACGGCTGTGGCTGAGCACCAACAACGGCCTGAGCGTGTTCGACCCGGCTCCCGGCACATTCCGCAACTACGATATCGCCGACGGGCTGCAGAGCAATGAGTTCAATGCAGGCGCGTATCTGGCCGGCCGCGATGGCACCATGTACTTTGGCGGCGTGGAGGGCTTTAATGCTTTTGTGCCCGAGCGGATCCAGAATGATCCGACTCCTCCGGTGGTGCTGTTGACTGGGTTCAGCCTATTCAACCAACCGGTGCCTGTGGGCAGGCCGTACAACGGGCGGGTTGTACTGGATCGCCCTATTGGCCAGACCAGCTTCCTGCATCTGCACCACACCGACCGTGTGATCACTTTCGAGTACACCGGCCTCCATTTTGTGTGCCCATTGCGCATCACCTATGCCTACAAGATGGAAGGCTTTGACCCAGATTGGAATTACGTAGGTTCGCGGCGGCACGCGACCTACACCAATCTGCCGCCTGGCAAATACCAGTTCAAGGTCAAGGCCGCCAACATGGACGGAGTGTGGAGCCAACCGCGGGTCGTAGTGGCGGTGGAAGTAATGCCGCCGTTGTGGGACACATGGTGGTTCAAGACGGGTGCAGTCGTTGTGTTCGCCCTCCTTGGGTTTGCCGCCGTGCAATGGCGGACGCGCGCAGTCATCAGACGTAATGCCGAGCTAGAAGCACGGGTGGAGCAGAGGACGGCCGAGCTGCGCAAGGCCAATGCCGAGCTGAACGCGGAGGTCAGTGAGCGACGGCGCGCAGAAGTGGCCCTCCGCGAGAGCGAAGACCATCTTCGCACCCTGGTGGACTCCACTGTGGCAGGCATCATCACCATTGACGCCAAAACGCACAAAGTGGTGGGCGTCAACCGTGCCGCTGCCGGGCTCATCGGACTGCCGGAGGAGCAGATCCTCGGCAAACCCTGCCATCAGTTCTTGTGTCCGACCGAACCTGGCCAATGCCCAGTGACCGACCTGGGTCGCGAGCTGGATTATGCGGAAAGCACGCTCCTGACGGCACACGGGGAAGCGCTGCCGATCATCAAGACGGTGGTGACCGTGCGGCGGCGAGGCAAAACGTTGCTGGTGGAGAGTTTCCTGAACGTTGCCACCCTCAAACAGGTGGAGCAGGCCCTGCGGGCGGAGCGGGAGCAGCTCATCTCCGTGATGGACAGCATCAGCGAACCTATCTATGTGGTGGACATGGACACGTATGAAATTCTGTTCGCCAACAGAGCGCTGCAACGCGCATTCAACATACCGCTGGTGGGAGGCATTTGCTACCGGAATTTTCAAGGATACGATGCCCCATGCTCCTTCTGTACCAATGACCGCATCCGTCAGCTCAACGGCGAACCCTACGAATGGGACTACCACAATCCGGTCCTGGACCGCGATTTCCACCTGGTGGACAGGGTCATTCGCTGGCCCGACGGACGGTCTGTGCGCTTCGAGATGGCTATCGATGTTACCGAGCGCAATCGTGCCATGGAAAAGCTGACCGCATCCCTCAAGGAAAAAGAGGTCCTGCTCAAGGAGATTCACCACCGGGTCAAAAACAACATGCAGGTGATCTCCTCGATGTTGCGGCTGCAGGCGGGGTACATCCAGGACCCGCAGGCCCTGGAGCTCTTCCAGGAGAGCCAGAACCGCGTCAAGTCCATGGCCCTCATCCACGAGAAGCTTTATCAGTCGCAGGATCTAGCACGCATCGACTTTGCGGACTATCTGCGCAACCTCACCAGTCACTTGTTCCGCTCCTACAGCGGTCGGCCGGATGTGACTCTGAACGTCGAGGTCGGCGATGTACATCTGAGCGTGGAGACCGGAATCCCCTGCGGCTTGATCGTCAATGAGCTGGTCTCCAACGCCCTCAAACACGCCTTCCCCGGAGGCAGAAGCGGCCAGATCACGGTGAGCCTGCAGCGCAACAATGGC
Source organism: candidate division KSB1 bacterium (assembly GCA_034506335.1). Classification (NCBI taxonomy): domain Bacteria; kingdom Pseudomonadati; species Candidatus Zhuqueibacterota bacterium. The sequence continues at coordinate 31,129 of JAPDPR010000017.1, read as the reverse complement.
ACCTATGTGCTGAGCGTGAAGGACGACGGGGTCGGTTTTCCAAAGGACGTGGATTTTCGCAATACACCTTCGCTGGGCCTACAGCTCGTCAACACGCTCACGACGCAGTTGGAAGGCTCAGTGGAGCTGATTAGCAACGGGGTCGGAACGGAGTTCCGTATCCAGTTTCCGGCAGAGGAAAGGGGATAGCATTCCTGCCCTAAATGGGCGGGAGGCATGGCGAGGACAACACAAATGGAAGATGCCAAGCGCATTCTGGTGGTCGAAGACGAGAGTCTGGTGGCAGCTGACTTGTCCAGGCTGTTAGAAAGGCTTGGCCACCGGGTGGTGGGACATGCCGCCTCGGGTAAGGCGGCGTTAAAGGCAGTGGAAGCGGAACGGCCCGACCTTGTACTCATGGACATCGGACTGAAGGGCGAGCTGGACGGCATCCAGACCGCCAGCGAAGTCTACTCCCGTTTCGGTGTGCCGGTGGTGTTTCTGACCGCGCACTCGGACGAAGCTACGCTCCAAAGGGCCAAACAGGCGCAGCCCTTCGGCTACATCCTCAAGCCCTTTGAGGAGCGCGAGGTGCTTGCGACCGTGGAGATGGCCCTGCACCGCCACCGGCTGGAACAGGTCCTGCGCGAGAGCGAGCAACGGTTTCGCGCGGTTGTAGATAGCGCCAGCGAGGCCGTCATCATCGCCGACGAGAAAGGAGATATCCTCTTCTGTAACCAGGCGGCGATGCGGGTGTTTGGCTACACGACCGCCGAGCTAGTGGGCAGGTCTCTCACCGTCTTGATGCCGGAGCGTTTCCGAGAACGCTTCAGAGGCCTCTTTCAGGAAGAGGCGCGCAAAGAGCGGGTGCTCTTCGAGGGGCGTACATGCGAGTCCGTGGGGTTGCGCAAAGATGGCACCGAGTTTCCGGCTGAACACTCGCTAGCCTCCTGGTGCGTGGGCGATCGTACTTTCTACAGCGCCACCATCCGTGACCTGAGCGAGCGCAAAGAAACTCAGGAGACCATTCGGCACAAGGAGATCATGCTCAACAACATCATCGATTCCACCCGCGATGCGATGATTGTCGTCGACCGCCAGGGCAAGGTGAAGATCTTCAACCCCGCGGCGGAGGCGCTATTCGGTTACAGCAAGGACCAGATGCTCGAGCGCAAAATCGATCTGCTTTTCGGTCCGGACTGCGTGCAATTGGTGAAACAATGCTTTGCCGGGAAGGAGCCTGCAGGGCCCGATCAAGTGTTAGAGATGGAGGCCAAGGGCAAGGACAAGCTCCTACCGGTAGAGCTGTCACTGTCCAAAGTCGCGCTCAACGGCAAAAGCCTGGTGGTGATGCACCTCCGCGACATTACTCGTCGCAAGGAAGCAGAAAAGCAATTGCGCCAGAGCGAGGAGCGCTACCGGCAACTGAGCGAGAACCTCCCGGTGGTCGTCTACAGCTGCCTGCCGGACGAAGCGCTGCGCTTCCTTTTCATCTCGGGCAAGGTCGAAGAGCTGACCGGCCACGCCCCCGGGGAGTTTGTTGGCGATGCGGGGCTGTGGTGGCGCCTGATCGACCCTGAGGATCGGAGCAAGGTGCGGGACCAGCGCGCATTGCCTGGCGATACCGGGCAGAATGGGTTTCAGATCGAGTACCGCATTGTCAGAAAAGACGGCACCACCAGGTGGGTGCGCGAGATGGCAGTGCCGGTGCGAGACCCCGAGGGCCGGGTAGTGACGGTGAGCGGCTTCATTGAGGACATCAGCGAACGCCGGTGGGCGGCGGAGCGTCTGCGGCGGGTGAATCGCGCCCTGCGCGTGCTGCGTGAGGCGAACAAAGTGCGCTTGGGCGCGCGGGACGAGCAGGAACTCTTGCAGCGCACCTGCGAGGTCCTGGTCAGAGAGGGGAACTACCGGCTGGCCTGGATTGGGGTAGCCGAACACACGCGCGGTAAACCAGTGCGGCCGGTGGCGCAAGCCGGATTCGAGCAAGGGTACCTGGAAGGGCTGCGTATCACCTGGGCGGACAGGCCGCGCGGACGGGGACCTACCGGTACGGCTATTCGCACCGGCGCACCGGTGGTGTGTACCGACATCGCCACTGACCCGCGTTTTGCCTCCTGGCGCGAAGAAGCGTTACGCTGCGGCTATGGCTCCTCCGCCGCCATCCCCATCATGGTCGAAGGCAAAGTGTTCGGCGCCCTCAACGTGTATGCACAAGAGGCCGATGCCTTCGATGCTCAGGAGATCGAATTGCTCAATGAACTAGCGGCGGACATCGGGGCCTCTGTCGCCACACTCCGCGCCACCGCGAGGCGTGAAGAGCTCGCGAGGGAACGAAAGGACTATGAGGAGCGCTACCGTGCCCTGTCTGTGGGGAATGTCCACCCCGCGGCGATAATGGAGGGCTCAGGCGAAGCACTGCAAGCCAACCTTGCTGCTACGGCTATGTTGGGCGGCAATGGGCATCTTACTCGGGACAGGCGGACGCAGCGAGATGCGAGTAAAGACCGCGAGAAAAGCGAGCACAAGAGGACACCTGAGGGGCACGCACGTGTGAAAGGCCAAGAGAAGACGGTCAAATATCACACCGCCCGGGCTACTTGGGCAGGCAAGCGGCTCCTGGTCGGCGTGGGTACGGATCTGACCGAAGCGAAAGGGGAGAAAGAGCTCCGTGAGACGGCGGAGCACCACTATCGGGTTCTCGTGGAGAACGCGCACGAGGCCATCGTCGTGGTGCAGGAACACCTCATTGTCTATGCCAACGCGCGCATCAGCACCATCACCGGGTGGGGTCCGGAAGAGCTGGTGGGTTCGGCGTTGGAGCGGTTCGTCCACCCTGAGGACCGCCAGTCGATCATGGCGCAATATGAGAAGCGCATGCAGGGAGAGAAGACGCCTGGGTTCGGAGTGACGCGCGTGTTGGCCAAAGACGGCAAGACACACTGGGTGGAGTTCAACGCGGTGAACTTTGCCTGGGAAGGGCGCCCGGCCCTGCTGCTTTTCATCACCGATGTCACCGAGCGTCATCAGGCTGAGCAAGCGCTCCTCCAGGAGCGTGATTTGCTCTACGCGCTCATGGACAACGTGCCAGACTATGTATTTTTTAAGGATAAGAACTCGCGCTTTGTCCGCCTGAACAAGGCCTTTGCAGCAGCCCTAGGCCTCAAACACCCGCGCGAGGCCATAGGTAAGACCGATTTTGACTTTTTCCCACCCGAGGATGCGCAACGTTTCTTCGAGGACGAGCAGCGGGCCCTGCGTACGGGTCGGCCCATGGTCGGGCAAGTAGAGCGGACCATCACGCCTGACGGCCGGGTGACGTATCGCTCCAAGACCAAGGTGCCCATTCGTGACCGGGATGGGAACGTGGTCGGCTTGGTAGGTGTTTCGCGCGACGTGACCGACTTGGTGCAGAAGGAAAAGGCCCTGGCCGAGAGTGAGGAAAAATACCGAAGTCTTGCGGACCGCCTGCGCGACGGGATTGTGGTCATTCAGGATGGGGTCGTGCGCTACGCCAACCCCGCTCTTGCAGCCATGTGGGGTGGAACAGCAGAGGAGCTCTTGGGCAGGCCCATGGCCGAATTTGTGCCGCCAGAGGAGCTGCCCCGCCTTGTGGAGCGTTACGAGCGACGCATGCGCGGCGAAGAGGTTTCTTCGCTTTGCGAGACGGTACTGGTGGATCGGTCAGGGGGCCGGCATGAGGTGGAGCTGAACGCCGGACTCGTCAACTACGAGGGCAGGCCGGCCGACCTGGTGGTGGTGCGCAGCATTGCAGAGCGACGCAAGGCGGAAAGGGCCCTGCGCGAGAGCGAGGAGCGCTACCGGTACATTTCGCAGATGATCTCCGACTACGCCTACTCCTTCCGTGTGGAGCCTGATGGCACTATGACCGGGGAATGGCTCACTGACTCATTCACTCGCATCTTCGGCTATACCATGGACGAGATCGATGCGCGGGGAGGGTGGCGTTCCATGCTGCACCCGGAGGACGTTCCTGCCGCCTTGGCACACGCGCGCAAGGTCCAGCAGGGCGAAGCGGATACCGCTGAATTTCGCTTCTTGACCAAAGACGGGCAGGTGCGGTGGCTGCGCGACTATGCCATACCCGTGTTCGACCCCGCGGCCGGCCGTATCACGCGCATCTATGGGGCAGCACAAGATATCACTGAGCAGCGGAAGGTTTCTGAGGCGCTGCAAAAGAGCGAGGAGCGCTTCCGCCGCCTGGCCGAAAACGCGCAGGACATCATCTATCGCTACGAGTTTGTCCCCAAGCCGGGCTTCACGTACGTCAGCCCGGCCGCAACTGCCATCACGGGCTATACGCCAGAAGAACACTACGCCGACCCCCAGCTTGGGCTGCGCCTGGTGCATCCGGAGGATCGCCCCATCCTGGAGAAGTATTTCCAAGGCCAGGTGGACAGCACGCCCGTTGTGCTGCGGTGGGTGCGAAAGGACGGCCGCATCATCTGGACCGAGCAGCGCAATGTGGCCATCCGCGATGAGCAGGGGAACTTAATTGCCATAGAGGGGATCGCGCGGGACATCACGAGACGCAAGATCGCCGAGCAGAAGCTGCGCGAGAGCGAGGCACGGTATAACGCCTTCGTCAACGCCACCAGCGACATGGTGTTCCTGAAGGACCAAGAGTTCCGCTACCTAATGGTGAACGCAGCCATGGCCGCGTTCTATGGGCTGCCAGCGGAAGAGGTGGTGGGCAAGACGGATTTTGAGCTGATGCCGGAAGGTCCCGCGCAACGCTGCCGAGAGACCGACCTTGAGGCCTTGGCGCGCGGATGCCCCGTGACCAATGAGGAGGTGGTGGGGGACAGAATTTTCGAGACCACCAAGTTTCCGGTGGTGGCTGCTGGGAAGCGGGCGGTTGGGGGCATCATCCGTGACGTTACCGAACGGAAGCGCCATGAGCAACAGCTCCAGCAGGCCCTCTCGCTGCTGCAGGCGACGCTCGAGGCAACCGCCGATGGCATTTTGGTGGTCGACCATCACGGAAAGGTGCAGAGCTACAACCGCAAGTTCCAGGAGATGTGGCGCATCCCTGAGGAGCTGCTAAGCACACGTGACGATGACGCCCTCCTGGCATACGTGTTGGGTCAACTCAAAGAGCCCGAGCGGTTCCTGACCAAGGTACGGGAGCTGTATAGCAACCCGGAGGCAGAAAGCTACGACGTGCTCGAGTTCAAGGACGGACGGGTCTTTGAGCGTTACTCGCGGCCGCAACGAGTGGGCGAGACAGCAGTGGGCCGCGTGTGGAGCTTCCGGGATGTGACCGAGCGGGTGCAGGCGGAACAGCGACTGCGCGATCAAGAGGCACAGGTGCGGGCGCTTGTGGATGCCGCGCTTGATGGTGTAGTCATGCTGGACCAGGAGGGCAACGTGACCCTGTGGAACAAGGCGGCGGCGCACATATTCGGTTATGGCGCTGAGGAGATTGTGGGGCGCAACCTGCACGCGGTGCTGGTGCCGGACGAACTGCGCGCGGCGCACGATGCCGCCTTTGCCCGCTTCCGCGCCACAGGGCAAGGCGCGGCCATCGGCAAGACACTGGAGTTGAACGCCCTCCGCAAGGACGGCTCCCAGTTCCCCATTGAGCTGTCGCTGTCCGCCGTGCAGTTCAAGGGTGCCTGGCATGCCATCGGCATAGTGCGGGATATCAGCGAGCGCAAGGCCATGGAAGCACGCCTGCGCGAAAGCGAGGAACGTTATCGCGCCTTGTTCGACCGCTCGATGGACTGTGTATTCCTGCATGACTTTGAAGGCAAATTCTTGGACGCCAACCCTGCGACCCTGAAGCTCTTCGGCTACAAGGAGGAGGAAGTCCAATCCCTCGCATTCCAGGATGTGCTGGATCCCCAGCAATTGCCTTTGGCGCTGCAGACATTAGACGAGCTGGTGAAGACTGGTCAGCAGTGTGCCACTACTGAGTTCCGCGTGCGACGTAAGGATGGCACCTATGTGGACGTGGAAACCACTTCTTCAGTGATCGTGCGTGATGGCAAACCGTACGCCGTCCAGGGGATAGCCCGCGACGTTACCGAGCGTAAACGGCTGGAAGAGGAACTGCGCTGGGGTTATCAGTCGCTGGCGGCGCTCAATGAGTTGCTGTCCCTGTCGCTGTCGCAGGTGCCTTTGGATACACTGCTGGAATGGGCCCTGCAGAGGGTCACCCAGGTGCAATTGCTGTCGGTGGAAGCGAGGGGCGCAATCTTCTTGGCCGAGCCTGGCGAACAGGTACTGCGCCTGCGGGCACAGGTGGGGATGGCGCCTCCGGTGCTGGCGGCCTGCGCGCGCGTGCCTTTTGGCCGCTGCCTGTGTGGGCGCGCCGCCAAGGAAGCAACCCTCATCACTGCCGACCGTGTGGACGAGCGCCATGAGGTCAGTTACGAAGGGATAACGCATCACGGCCACTGTTGCCTGCCGATCAAATCCGGAGGGCGGGTGCTGGGCATCCTGAACCTGTACCTGCAGGAGGGTCTAGCCCTCGAGCCGCGCCAGGTTGAGTTCTTGCAGGCGGTGGCGGACGTGCTGGCAGGCATTGTGGATCGTCGCCGCGCAGAGGAGCAAATCAAACAGGCCTTGGAGGAAAAGACCGTGCTCCTCAAGGAGATCCACCACCGGGTGAAGAACAACATGCAAGTCATCTCTAGCATGCTGCGCCTGCAGGCAGGCTACCTCAGCGATGCGCAGGCGTTAGAGGCCCTCAACGAATGCCAGAACCGCGTAAAGACCATGGCCCTCATCCATGAGAAACTATACCAGTCCAAGAACTTGGCCATGATCGACTTTGGCGAGTACCTGCACAGTCTCGCTGGGCAGGTGGTGCGCTCCTATGGCCAGCGTGCCGCCGAAGTCCAGACCAGGGTGGAAGTTGAAGACATCTTCCTGGCCGTAGATACTGGCATCCCCTGCGGGTTGATCGTCAACGAGTTGTTGTCGAATGCCCTTAAGCACGCTTTTCCTGACGGCAAAGGGACGGTGGTGGTGAGCATGAGTCGATCTAACGGCCAGTACGTGATGAGTGTGGCCGATGACGGAGTCGGTTTTCCCAAAAAGATTGATTTTCGGAATACGGATTCCCTTGGCTTGCAATTGGTGAACACGCTGGTGGGCCAACTGGAAGGGAACCTGGAATTGATCAGCAATGGAAGGGGCACTGAGTTCCGCATCACGTTTGCGGCGCATGACCATTGATGCCGCAGCATTGCGCCGGTGTAGGTGCAGTGCATGCTGCAAGTTAACCCGTCGGTGGAAGCGGGAAGTGTGGCGTAAGGTGAGGTGGTGAGGATGGAGAAAGAGAGCGAGGTGCTCGCTGGACGCAGTGCAGGAGTGCAAACCTGGAAGCAGACTCTGGCGCAGCTTCGACCGGTGCTGGACGCGATGCAGGTGGCGGCAGTAGCCCTGCGCCGCGGGCGGGTGGTCTTTCGCAACCCGGAGGCCCAGCACTTGCTTAATGGCTGTTTTGCGAAGAATGGAAGGCAGAGTCAAAGCTTCCTAAGCATCGTCAGGCCGGGGGACCGCCAGACCGTAGAGCACTGGTTCGCGCAGTTGAAGGTCCATTCGGGACCAGTGGGCGGCCCTCTGCAGGTGATGGGCGACGGCGGAGCACCCACGCGCGTACGGGCTACGTTTGCGGCTGTGGGCGAACGGGGCGAGGAGCTGGTCGTCGGCACCCTGGTGCCGGAAGGAACGAAGACCACCGCTTTAGCCCACGGACAGGAACTCTACCGCCTCATTCTGGACAGCGTGAACGACGGCATCGTGATGAGTCAGAACCATCGCTTTGTCTTTTTCAACGCGCGCTTTGCGGAGATGTTGGGCTACCAGCCCGATGAGCTGATGAGAATGGACTACAGGGAGCTGCACACCGAGCGAGGAATGGAGATCCTCAGCAAGCGCGCCCTGGCCCGAGAGCGCGGCGAGCAGGTGCCTGCACGGTACGAGACGACTTTTCGTCGCAAAGATGGCACAGAGCTGGAGGTGGAGGTGAACGTGGCGATCGTGGACCACCGCGGTCGTCCCGCCACTTTTGCCGTGATCCGGGACATTAGCGAACGCCAGTGGATGGCAAAGATGCACGCCGCCCAGCTCGAGCTGGCGCTGGCTCTGAGCCGTGCCACTGACCTGGAGGAATGTCTGCGCCTGAGCCTGGAGGCGGCCCTGCGCCTTTCCGACATGGAGTGCGGTGGGATCTACCTCCTTGACGAGGCTACCGGCGGCCTGCAGCTGATGTACGAAAAGGGCCTGCCCCAAGAGTTTGTGGCGCGCGTCAGGCACTACGGGCCTGATTGCCCCAACACCCATTTGGTCAAGCAGGGCAAATCCATCTTCACGACGTATGCGGAGCTCACGCGTCGGATGGGTACACCATCCCAAGTCCCTTTGCGCGCTATCGCCGTGGTGCCGATGGTGCACAAAGGCGAGGTGATCGGGTGTATCAACGTGGCCTCGACCTCTCTCGATCAGGTGCCCTTGCGGGCCCGGGGCGCTCTTCATCTCCTCTCTGCCCAGGTGGGGGACGCCGTGGCGAGGCTGAAGGCGGAGCAGACCCTGCACGATCGCGAGGAACGCCTGGAGGCCATCGTGCAAGGAATGAGCGAAGGGCTCGTGTACTGTGATGCGGAGGGGAGGATTCGCTTCGCCAACCGCCACTTCTGCCAGATGACGGGCTACTCTGTTGAGGAGCTGATAGGGCACAAGGGCATAGACCTGCTGCTGGCTCACAAGGGGGAGCAGGATGCGGTGCGTGAGTTCTTGACAGCCTGTCTCCAGGGCCAAAGAGCGGAACATGAGGTGCAGCTCCGCAAGAAAAGCGGCGAGCGGCTCTGGGTACGTTGCGCCTTCGCGCCCCTCCATGACCCCCACGGTCAGGTAATGGGTACAGTTGCGCTGGCAGTGGACATCACCGAGCAACGCCGCGCCATGTCGGTGCTTTCCCTCCTCTACAATATCTCCAGCGCCGGCAACAGCGCCATAACCCTGCACGAACTGTTCCGTGCCATCCACATGGCGCTGATCGAGTGTCTGGACTGCACGAATCTCCTGGTCGGTTTGTGCGACTACCAGAAGGGTCAAATTGTCTTTCCTTATTGGGTGGACGAACGAGACAGCTATGAGATGCCCCTCCCTCTGTCAGCTTCGGAGTCTCTTGCTGGCCGGGTGATCCGCTCGCGTACCCCGTTGTTGGTGCGAGAGGCCGATTACGACGAGCTCGTCGCCAAGGGTGAGCTCAGATGCTGGGGAACGAAGCCTAAGGTGTGGCTGGGTGTGCCATTGCAAGATGGCGAAGAGGTCATTGGGCTCATCGCGGTGCAGAGCTATACCGACCCCTTCCTGTACACGGAAAGGGACGTGGAGCTGCTGGAGGTGGTGTCACACCAGATCGCCAGCGCAATCAAACACAAACGGGCAGAGGAGGAGCTGCGGCGCAGCGAAGAAAAGTACCGTCTGCTGGTGGAGAACGTCAACGACGCCATCGTCATCAGTCAGGATGACCGCTTCATCTTCTTCAATCCCCAGTTCGCGCGGCTTTTGGGCTATGAGCCGGAAGAGCTGCTCAACAAGGACTACCGCGACGTGTACACGGCACGCGGGGTCCAGGTGCTCATGGAACGGCAGCGACGCCGGCAGGCAGGCGAGGAGGTGCCCAGCCGCTATGAGACCACCTTCCGGCGCAAAGACGGGTCCGAGATTGAGGTGGAGGCCAACGTCACGATCATCACCTACCAGGGGCGCCTTGCCACCTTTGCCGTGATCCGGGACATCAGCGAGCAGAAGAAAGCACGGGCTGCCCTCGAACGGCATGCCATGCTGTTGCAAGCTGCCGTCGAAGTGGGGCATGTGGCCGCCAGTGTGCTTGACCCCGATGTGCTTACGGAACAGGTGGTGCATCTGGTGCGCGAGCGATTCGCACTCTACTTCGTGGGCCTTTACCTGGTCGATGAAAGTGGTCGGTGGGCGGTGCTCCGGGCGGCGACCGGCCAGGCGGGAAAAGCCCTGCTGGCACAAGGGTACAAACTTCCTGTGGACGATACCTCGATGACTGGCTGGTGCATGGCCCATGCCCAAGTACGTGTGGCGCAATGCACGCGCGAGGACTCGGTCCACTTGGAGCATCCTTTGCTGCCGGAGACACGATCGGAGGTGGCTCTGCCCCTCATCGCGCGGGGTCGGGTCATAGGCGCGATGAGCATACAAAGCCAAGAGGTGAACGCGTTTTCTGACAATGATCTCGCTGTCCTGAAGGTGATGGCCGACCAGGTCGCCATCGCCATTGCTAATGCCGAACTGTACAAGGCATTGGCCAGGGAACAAGCCCTCATGAACGCGCTCATGGATTCTATCCCTGACAACATTTACTTCAAGGACGCAGAAAGCCGTTTCATCAGGGTCAGCAAATCGCTGCTGGAAAAGTTTGGAGTGCAAGACCCAGCCCAAGTGCTGGGCAAGACCGATTTCGACTTTTTCACTGAAGAGCACGCGCGGCAGGCATACGAGGACGAGCGGGAGATCATGCGCACAGGGAGGCCGATCCTGGGCATCGAGGAGAAGGAAACCTGGCCGGATGGTTCGGTGACCTGGGTGCGCACCTCCAAGCTGCCACTCCGTGACGAGGAAGGGCATATCGTCGGCACCTTTGGCATTTCCAGCGATATTACCGCGCGCAGGAAAGCCGAACAGGCACTTGCCAAGGAGCGTAACCTCCTGCGCACGATCATCGACGCCCTACCCGACTGCATCTTCGCCAAGGACGGAGAACTACGCTTTACCCTCAACAACACGGCGCATTTGCATGCGCTTGGTGTGCAGTCGCAGGCAGAGGCGCTGGGCAGGACTGACTTTGATTTTCGTCCCATCCAGACGGCGGAACGCTATGCCGCAGAGGACCGGATGGTACTACAATCCGGGCAGCCGCTGGTAAACCGGGAGGAACAAACGGTGCTGCCCAATGGCGAGCTTGGGTGGCTGTTGTGCACGAAGGTGCCCCTGCGTGACGAAGAGGGGAGGGTGATTGGGCTGGTGGGCATCAGCCGCGACATTAGCGCGCAGAAGATGACCCAAACCGCACTGCAGGCCTCGTTACGGGAGAAGGAGGTCCTGCTCAAGGAGATTCACCACCGGGTGAAGAACAACATGCAGGTCATCTCCTCCATGCTGCGCCTGCAGTCCAATTACATCGAGGACCCCCGAACCTTGGAGCTCTTCAACGAGAGCCAGAACCGGGTGCGCTCCATGGCGCTCATTCACGAGCAGCTCTACCGCTCCGATGACCTGTCCCGCATCGATTTTGGCACCTACGTGCGCACCCTCACCAGTCAGGTGGCGCGGTCTTATGAAAGCAACGCCAGCATTTCCCTCCGGGTGGAGGTGGAGGGCATCGCTTTGGGCGTGGACACCGGCATACCCTGCGGCCTCATCATCAACGAGCTGGTGTCCAATGCATTCAAGCACGCCTTCCGCGGGCGAGAGCGTGGAACCATCTGCGTCCGAATGTGGCGGAGTGCAACAGACATTGTGCTGAGCGTATCCGACGACGGGATCGGCTTCCCCAAGGAGATCGATTTCCGCAACACCGAGTCGTTGGGCTTGCAGTTGGTCACAACCCTGACGGATCAGCTTGAAGGCTCCATCGAATTGAAGAGCGAGGGCCAAGGTACGGAGTTCGTTATCACCTTTCCGGCGCACGACGCGGGCCAATGAGGAAGGAGCTCGGTCGTAGAGACGGGTCCAGCGCCTTGCTGGGGCAGAGGGTCGTCATGGCAGAGAGCGCAAAGATACTTGTCGTTGAGGACGAGCAGATTGTCGCCCTGGATATTCAAGGGATGTTGCGCCGCCTGGGGTACACGGTGACCGGGCTTGCGGCCACCGGCGAAATGGCCATCACCAAGGCCGAGCAGACAAAGCCAGACCTGGTGTTGATGGACATCAAGCTGAGAGGCGACATCGACGGGATAGAGGCCGGTCAACAGATCAAAGCGCGTTTTGGCATTCCGGTCATTTACTTAACGGCAAACACCGACCAGGACACTTACGAGCGCGCCATGGCCACTGCTCCGCTGGGGTATCTGCAAAAACCCTTTGAGATCGACGTACTCGCTGCCGCCATAGCCAAGGCCGTCGAAGCGATCCGTGCAGACGTGCACCATGTTCCTGCCGAGGTACGGGAAGGGTGAGACTGGCAGTGGGAAAACCACAGAGGTGACGGAAAGATGAGTGGCGCACCGCGGATTCTGGTAGTCGAAGACGAGTCAATTGTGGCCAGAGATGTGGAGAGCATGCTGCGCCAACTGGGGTACGACGTAGTGGGACTTGCTACATCCGGGGAGAGGGCCGTCGCCATGGCACAGGAGAAGAGGCCTGACCTGGTGTTGATGGACATAAAGCTGCGGGGTGCGATGGACGGGGTGGAGGCTGCTGAGCGCATCACCAGCTCCTTGAGCATCCCGGTGATCTTTGTCACCGCCAATTCCGATGACCTGACACTGCAGCGCGCCAAGGTCACGACTCCCTTTGGTTATGTGCTCAAACCGTTTGAGCCGCGCGAGCTCCATATCGCCATCGAGATTGCATTGTATCGCCATGCTGCCGAAAAAGAATTGGCCAAGGTGCATGAACAGAACGCACAGCTGCTGGCCGCCGTTCCCGCAGTGCTGATAGGTGTGGACAAGGACGGGCATGTCATGCACTGGAACCGACAGGCGGAGCTGGTCTTCGGTGCACCGGCAGCAGAGGTGGTGGGGCTGCGGTTTGAGAGGTGTCCCGTGCAGTGGCCGTGGCAGCGTATCCTGGCTGAGGTGGAGCGCTGCTGCAAGGAGCACCAGACGGTCTCGCTGAAAGAGCTGCGCTACCAACGCCCGGATGGGCGCGAGGGATTCCTCAACGTGACCATTAGCCCCTACCTTTTGCAGAATGGCGGCAAGTCGGGCTTCTTGGTGGCGGCAGAGGAAGTAACCGAACACAAGATTCTCCAGCATCAGCTCATGCAAGCGCAGAAGCTGGAATCCATCGGGCAGCTGGCGGCAGGCATTGCCCACGAGATCAACACCCCCACACAGTTCATCGGCGACAACACCCGCTTCTTGCGCGAGGCCTTCGCTTCTCTCTTGGGTGTAATAGAACAGTATCGCCGACTCAAGCAGGCAGTACGGAGCGGCCAAGCGACGCCGCAGCTGCTCGAATCTGTCGAAGAAAAGGAAAGTGAGGTCGACCTGGACTATGTGACGCAGGAGATTCCCCTCGCGATACAGCAGTCACTCGAGGGGATCGAGCGCGTGGCCAACATCGTGCAGGCCATGCGCGCCTTTAGTCATCCAGGCGGGCAGGAGAAAACGGCCGTGGACCTGAACAAAGCAGTGGAGACCACGGTCACCGTGGCTCGTAACGAGTGGAAGTACGTCGCTGATATGGAATTGGACCTGGACAGCACCTTGCCGCACGTGCAAGGACTCCCCAATGAGATCAACCAAGTGATTCTCAACATCCTGCTCAACGCCGCGCATGCGATCAGGGACGTGGTGGGAGCGCGGCCCGAGCGCAAAGGAAAGATCACCATTCGGACGCAACGGAACAACGGTTGGGCCGAAATCCGTATCAGCGACACCGGCACAGGCATTCCGGCTGCCATCAGGCATCGGATTTTTGATCCTTTCTTTACCACGAAGGAGGTTGGTAAAGGCACGGGGCAAGGTTTGGCCATTGCCCACAACGTGATCGTCGAAAAGCACGGCGGTTCCATCACGTTCGAAACTGAAGAGGGCAGAGGGACCACTTTCATCGTGCGTCTGCCGGTCGACGGGTCCTGAGGAAGGCACCATGAAAAGACGCGTTCTGTTTGTCGATGACGAACCGCGGGTGCTCCAGGGGTTGCAGCGTCTCTTGCATCCCATGCGCAGCGAGTGGGATATGCGCTTCGTGAGCGGAGGGCAGGAGGCTTTAGCTCTCCTGGAGGAAGAGCCATTTGATGTGGTGGTCACCGATATGCGCATGCCCGGCATGGATGGCGCCGAGCTCCTGGAACGAGTCCGGCAGCGGCAGCCGCAGACGGTGCGCATTGTGCTGTCCGGCTACTCGGACCGGGAGACGGTCCTGCGCTCAGTGGGGACTGCTCATCAGTACTTGGCCAAGCCGTGCGACTCTGACCTGCTGCGGAGGGTAATAAGCCGTGCGTGTGGGCTGCGGCAATACCTTGCGCAGGAGCGGTTGGTCAAGCTGGTGGCGCAGATGACCACCTTACCCAGCCTGCCGGCTCTCTACCAGAGGGTGCTGGCTGAGGTGCAGGCCCCTAATGCTTCGATCCGCACCGTGGGACAGCTAGTGGCGCAGGACGTGGGCATGACCGCCAAGGTGCTGCAGCTGGTAAACTCGGCCTACTTTGGCTTGCAGCGTGCCATTGCCGACCCCGTGGAGGCGACGATTTACCTGGGGCTGGACACGGTGCGCGCCCTGGTGCTCGCAGCAGGGGTGTTCGCGCAACTGGAACAACGGCAGATCGAGTGTGGTCACGTCGAAGAGCTGTGGCAGCATAGTCTGTGTGCGTGTGGCCTGGCGCGCCTCTTGGCCCGGCACTGGGGAGCCGACGCACGCACCACAGACGAGACCATCATGGCGGGTATGCTGCACGACGCAGGCAAGTTGGTGCTGGCGACCAATTTCCCAAATGAGTACGGCAGAGCACGGATACTCGCGCAGCAAAGAGGCGTGATTATGCAGCAGGCGGAGGAGGCAGTCTTTGGTGCGGGTCATGCGGAGGTGGGTGCATACCTCATGGGTCTCTGGGGGCTTCCAGATCCTGTGGTGGAAGCTATGGCTTACCACCATGCCCCGCACCGGTGTGAGAGCCTCCAGCGTGGGCCCCTTGCCGCAGTGCACATTGCAGATGCCGTGGCCCACAGCATAGAGCCAAACAGCAGCGGACTACCTCAACCCACGCTGGAGGCCGACTACCTGAATGCCTTAGGCTTGCCGAATGCTTTGGACCATTGGCACACGCTCTGTGCCTCAGCGCAGGAAAGGGGGTAGGCAATGAGTGAGCGCGTTCTTTGTATCGATGATGACCCGAACATTCTTGCCGGGTATCAGCGTATCCTTCACGCGCGCTTTCGCTTAGACACCGCGCGCAGTGCCAAGGAGGCCTTGAGCAAAATTCAGCACGGCGAACCTTACGCAGTGGTGGTGTCGGACTTGCGCATGCCGGAAATGGATGGGATCGCCCTGCTCACCAAAGTGCGCGAGCTGAGTCCAGACACGGTGCGCATCGTGCTGACTGGCTACGCTGACATCCAGATGGCGATGGCGGCGGTGAACGAGGGAAGCGTGTTTCGCTTCCTTGCCAAACCCTGCCCGCCTGAGCATTTCGCCAAGGCGCTGGAAGCGGCATTGCGCCAGTACCGCCTGCAGCGTGCCGAGCGGGAGCTCCTGGAGCTCACCCTGCGGGGCGTGGTGGATGTGCTGGCCGAAGTGCTGGCAATGGTGAACCCCCTGGCCTTCAGCCAGAGTACCAGGCTCCGGCGGATCGTTCGCCACATGGGTCAGACCATCGGCGTGAGCGACCTGTGGCAGTACGAAGTGGCGGCCCTCCTTTCGCAGGTCGGGTGTCTTGTATTGCCGCAGGACCTGTTGGAAAAGGTGTATGCGGATCTGCCGCTCAGCGAGGAAGAGGAGCTTATGTATGCCTCGCGCACCACAGTGGGCCACAAGCTCCTCAGCGCTGTGCCGCGCATGGAGAAGGTAGCTGCAATGATAGCTCGCCAGAATGAGTCGTTTCCTCCACGCAAGAGCGTGGAAGAACTCCGCCAGACCGATCCGGAGCTGTTGGGGGGACAAATGATTAAAGTGGCTCTGGCCTTTGACAATCGGCTCCTTGCCGGTGCCAGCCAGGAGCAGGCGATCGGCGCATTGGCGATGCGTGACGAAGAGTTCCAGCCCCATTTGGTCGCCACGCTCTACTCGTTACCTTCATTGCGGGTGGAGATGAAAGAGGCATTCGTACGCGTCCGGGACCTGAACACCACCATGGTGCTGGCAGAGGATGTGTTCACGCGGAACGGACTCCTGTTGGCGAAGAACGGGCAAGAGGTGAGTATGGCCCTCCTCCACCGGCTGCAGAACTTTGCCAGGCGGATTGGCGTGCGCGAGCCTATTCGAGTATTAGTGCCGCGCGTTAAGGAAGAAGAGACAGCTAACACAATGGTGGGATGAGGCGAGATGCCCCATAAGGTCTTGTTTGTTGACGATGAGCCACACGTGCTCGCTGCGTTGCGCAGGGCATTACACAGGGAGCCCTACCAGGTCCTCTGTGCCTCGTCAGGGACTGAGGCCCTGCGCCTCATGGCCGAGACACCAGTTGACGCGGTAATCTCTGACGAACAGATGCCGGGCATGAGCGGCTCCGAGCTGCTGGCTGAGGTCCGCCGCCGCTACCCTGAGACAGTGCGCATGATGCTTACGGGCAATGCGACCTTGAGTACGGCCATCCGTGCCATAAACGATGGCGAAGTCTATAGATTTTTCACGAAACCGTGCAATGAGTTGGACTTGGCGACCACCATTCGCCACGCCTTAGAGCAGAAGGACCTGGTTGAGGAGAACCGCCGCCGCACAGTCGAGCTGGCGGAGGCGAACAAGGAGCTGGAGTCATTCAACTACACAGTCTCCCACGACTTGCGTTCGCCTTTGCAGTGCATCGAGGGATTTGCCCAGGCCCTGGAAGAAGATTATGGCGAGCGATTGGACGAACAAGGTCGCCAGTACCTGTTTCACCTGCGCACTGCTGCCCGGCGCATGACTCAGCTGGTGAATGACCTGTTGGCGCTTTCCCGTACTTACCGATGCGAGTTGCAAATAGCGCGCGTCGACCTTTCGGCAATGGCAAAGGAAATCGCCGCTGGTCTTCGTTTCGCACACCCTGAACGCAATGTACGTTTTGTGATTGCCGAGGCAATGTATGCCTGGGGGGATGCCCGTTTCTTGCGGGTCGTGCTGGAGAACCTGATCGGGAATGCGTGGAAGTTCACATCGCGACACGCGGAGGCAACCATAGAAGTGGGAATGAAGCGCGAAGACCTGCCAGAAAAGGCAGAGGGGCAGCCGGTCTATTTTGTGCGGGACGATGGGGCTGGCTTTGACCCGGCTTATGCCGACCGGCTTTTCACGCCCTTTCAGCGGCTCCATTCACTCAGCGAATTCGAAGGGAACGGGATCGGCTTGGCAACGGTGCAGCGCATCGTGACCAGGCACGGCGGCAAAGTGTGGGCGGAAGGTCAGGTGGAGCGAGGGGCAACGATCTACTTCACCCTTCCGGAACGTGAGGGCTGTACACATGCACAAGAAGCACATACTGTTGGTGGAGGACAATCCGAGCGACGAGGCGCTGACCATGCGCGCCTTGCGCCGGAGCGGTGTACCCTGTGAGGTAACGGTCCTCAGGGACGGGGCAGAGGCATTGGATTATCTCTTCTGCACTGGCCCCTACCAGGGGCGGGAACCGGCTGGGCTGCCGGACCTTGTTCTGCTGGATCTCAGGTTGCCGAAAGTGGATGGCTTGCAGGTCCTGCAACGCATTCGCGCCGACCAACGCACCGCGGCCCTGAAGGTGGTGGTGCTCACCGCCTCGGATGCGGAGAGCGATTTGGTTCAGGCCTACGGGCTCGGGGCTACCAGCTACCTGCGTAAGGCCGTTCGCCAAATGGGCATAGCCTGGCTTCTTGCCGATGAGGCGAGCAAGGGCCAACGTCATTGATGGCCGGCGAACTAGCCAAAAACGCATCGATGAGCGGCACTCAAGCTTTCCCGATCTCGGTAGGCTGAGGTGCCGTTGCCGGGAGGAGTGGTTGTCATGCGCGTCCGGTCAACTGCAATGCTGATGTTGTTGCTGTCACTTTGGGGAGCTCCTAACACTGCGGAGACTTTGTCTCTGCGAGACCCTGGTGCGCACAACGCGCTAACCGCCCAGGTGGTTACCCATAGAGCGCATGACGCGCAGGGTTTCGGTCTCACTATCTACCCGGGTGCCCTGGGGCTCCACGAAGGCTGTGGTTTTCTCTCCAGTTGGACGACCTCGCGTTTTACCCAACTTATCTGGCTGCAGGCTCTCGTCGTGTTTGGCTTGTTGATCTTGCTTGTTCTGGGGCACAGGTGGTTGACCCGTTCCATCCGCCAAAAGAACAGAGAGCTGCAAGAGCTAAACGTGCGGCTGAGCGGGGAGATCGCCGAACGGCAGAAGGCCGAGCGCCGCCTACGCGAAGCCCATGAGCAGCTCGAGCGGCGTGTTCAGGAGCGCACCGCCGAACTGATGACTACCAACGCAGTGCTGCAGTGCGAAATAAGCGAGCGCACAAGGGTGGAGCAGGCGCTCAGCGAACGGTTGGCATTCGAAGAGTTGATCGCCGTCTTAGCGAGCGACTTTGTGCGCCTCCGCGGCGAAGAGGTGGACTCTGGCATCAACCGCACCCTGGCATCGATTGGCTCTTTCGCCAAGGTGGACCGCAGCTACGTGTTCTGTTTTTCGGAGGATGGCTCCACCATGAGCAACACCCACGAGTGGGTGGCCGAGGGCGTTACTCCGGAGATGCAGAATCTACAAAACATTCCAGTGGACGTCGTCCCATGGTGGATGAAGCATCTCCGCGCTCTGGAGAACATCTACGTACCGTGTGTGGCCGATCTCCCTGAGGAGGCAGCGGCGGAAAAGGAAATCCTGCAAGCCCAGGGTATCCAGTCGGTAATCGTGGTGCCGATGGTGTCAGGCGGCGAGTTGATTGGCTTCCTCGGTTTCGATTCCGTGCGGGCGCAACGAGAGTGGCCCGAGTCATTCATCGTGCTGTTGCGCGTAGTGGGGGAAATGCTGGCCAACGCCATCGCGCGGAAGCGCGCCGAAGAAAAGATCAGACTGGCAGAGGAACGGTACCGCGCCATCGTGGAGGGGACCCAGGCCTTCCTGATGAACGTGGATCTTCACGGCAGAATAACTTACGCCAACGAGGCGGCAGTACGCGCGCTCGGGTTCACTAGCGCAGATGAGGTGCTCGGCCAGCGCTACCTGCGTTTTGTCCATCCCGAGGACCGGCGGCGTGTGGCAGAGGCGTATAAACAGCAAGTTCTCACCCGTCAGAAGTCGCTTTTCATGGAATTCCGCACGCTCGACCGAAACGGCAAGGAACGGTGGTTTTCCTTCATGACCAACCCGATGATAGAGGGCGACCACGTCGTGGGACAGAATGGCGTGGCCCATGATATCACCGCGCGGAAAGTGGCAGAGGAGACGCTGGCCGCCTCGCTCAAAGAAAAGGAAATGCTGCTCAAGGAGATTCATCATCGTGTGAAGAACAACATGCAGGTGGTGTGCAGCCTGCTCAACTTGCAGTGCGACCGTCTCACCTCCCCAGAGGCCATACAGGCGCTGCGCGATAGCCAGAACAGGGTCAAATCCATGGCTCTCATCCACGAAAAACTCTACCGTTCCGCTAGTCTGTCTGAAATCGACTTTGGCGAATACTTGCGGAGCCTGGTTGACAGTCTAATGCGCTCGTATGCCACCAATGGGCAGGTGCACGTTGATCTTGCCGCAGAGAGCACCAGTCTTGGCATCGACAGCGCCATCCCCTGCGGACTGATCGTCAATGAGCTGGTGAGCAACGCGCTGAAGCACGCCTTCCCGAAGGCCAGAGCCGGGATGATTAGGGTCTCGTTTGCCCGCGAGAACGGCCGCTATGCCTTGCAAGTGGCTGACGACGGCGTGGGCTTCCCCAAAGGCCTTGATTTCCGCAACTCGCCTTCCTTAGGGTTGCAGCTTGTGAGCACTTTGGTCGACCAGCTAGAAGGGGAAATCGAACTGCATTCCAATGGGCGAGGGAGCCAGTTTGTGATTCGATTCCCAGCCCGGTAGAGCCGTGTGGGAGCCTGCCACTTGAGCCCCTACTTGCTCGTGGTGGCAGGAACGTGTTGCTGAAAGATCACCACCCTAAGAGGAGGCCATGGTGGGTCTATTCAGCGCACGGTCACATCAAGATATTCCGTCTTCTTGTCCCCCCTTTCGGGTAGTCCTCCTCAGGTAGGCAAAAAAGTTCTGGGAGGAGAAAAAACTACCCGTCCACGTCCCTTTCCACTCCGCCGATACCCGCGAGCGACACATCTTGGTTATCCTCCTACTACTTGATATTTTGATAGTTATCGAGCCTCTCTTTTCCTTAGGGAGGCCTAGGCTCGGGTGGCACATCTGTTGCCAAGGTGAGGGTGCGCTTCATGGCCAGGAAACTCTGGAGGGAACGGAATGCTCGACGGGATCTTTGCTCGCACATCGATACCTCTGCTGCACCGCATCCTGAACTTGACCACGGCGCGGGAGCGGGCCATCGCCTCGAACGTGGCCAATGTCAACACCCCTGGCTATCGTCGGAAGGACGTGGCCTTCGAGGAACTGCTTGCGGAGGCAACCGGCAGAGGCTTTCTCTCGGGGCTTAAGGCTCACGAGCGCCACATGGATGTTGGCGGGGCGCGGCTTGCGGGCGAGCAAGTGCCGCTGGAGGAGGTGCCTGGTACAGGTGGCGCGGCCAACGACGTGAACATTGAGACAGAAATGGTCGAGATGGCCAAGACGCAACTTACCTACCTGGTGTCGGCGCAGCTGATTAGCAATAACTTCAAGGCGCTCTTGGCCAGCATACGTGGCCGCACGTAGCAAGTGAGGAGTCTGAGGCATGGGATTGGAGCGGTTGTTTACGGTGCTCAACGTTGCCGCCTCAGGGCTGGCGGCGCAACGGCAGCAGTTGGATGCGGCTGCGAGTAACATCGCCAACGCCGAGACCCTGGAGACGCCCGAGGGCGGTCCTTATCGCCGACGGGACGTGGTGTTCCGACAAACCGGCGTAGAAAAGTTTTCCACTCTCGTGCAACGCGAGTTGGCGCGCCTGGGGCCGGTGGGCGAGCGTATCATGGCAGCGCGCGCACGACTGCTGGGTCATCGCTCCCCGGCCGTCGCCGTCGAGGCAAAGGAGGTAAGGGAGAGCAGCGACCAGGGGCAGTTGGTCTATGATCCCGGACACCCCCTCGCAGACGCTGAGGGCTATGTGCGTAAGCCAAATGTGAACATGGTTAAAGAGATGCTCTCGTTGATGACCGCCACG
The DNA here is from genome assembly GCA_034506335.1 of candidate division KSB1 bacterium. Taxonomy (NCBI): domain Bacteria; kingdom Pseudomonadati; species Candidatus Zhuqueibacterota bacterium. The sequence continues at coordinate 10,019 of JAPDPR010000017.1, read as the reverse complement.
CGGGCCTATGAGGCAAACCTGAGCGTGGTGCAAGCCACTAAGACGATGGCAAAGAAGGCGTTGGAGATTTAGGAAAGCGTTGTCAGGATCGGGCGAGGCAGGGTATGCGGATCGATCTTGTAGTGGATTCTTTCTCCAATTATGACCAGCTTCGTGCACCTCAACGGGCCGGGGGCGAGCGATTTCACACCTACAACCGCAGCGCAGGTGTGACGTCCGAGGTGGGCAGAAAGGAGGATTCTGACAAGGTTATCCTCTCGGGCAATGTACCGCCTGCTACCCATGCGGAAGAGGAAAGCCCTCTGGATATGGCCGAACAGGAGATGTTGGGCCGTCTCTTTCCGCCAGGTCTTTTCGGCAATGGTGTGCGGGCATACCGGCTCGCTCAGGGCGGTGAGCCGGCGCCAAAGCTGGGGCAGCACATCGATGCGCGCACGTGAAGCGCAGCGGGCAGATCCGGCGTGGCATTGCAGAAAGGAAGCAATAGATGAGAATTGAACAGATCAGTAACCTCTCTAGCGGGTCCCTGCCACAATCCGAAAGGATCGGCGTGCCGCAGTCTGGGGAGGTACCAAGCTTTGGGCAGATTATCAACAAGTACCTGGACGAGACCAATCAGATGCAGCTCAAGGCCGGCGAGGCAGTTCGGCAAATGGCGTCTGGCCAGATCGAGGATATTCACGAAGTGATGATTGCTGTGGAAAAAAGCAGGGTGAGCCTGGAGCTGGTCATTGAGATCCGCAACCGCTTGCTGGAAGCCTACCGCGAGCTGATGCGCATGCAGGTGTGAGCCCCGGTGGAGGGTTGAGGAGCCATGGCTGAAGCTGCTACAAAAGGCAAATCCTTTTCCACGTGGTACCGAGAGGTTTCGGCACAGTACACCCCAGTGCAGAAGGTGGTGTTCGTCGTCACGCTCGCAGCCATTGTCGGTGGCTTTTTCTTCCTCTTGCGCTGGGCAACACAGCCAGAATTCGTCACCCTCTACTCGGACATGGACCTCAAGGACGGGGAAAAAGTCGTCGAGCTCCTCAGGAGCTCGAGGGTGCCATACCGATTGGAGGAAGGGGGAAGGGCCATTTTGGTACCCGCCAACCGGGTGTACGAATTGCGCATGAAGTTGGCGGCTGAGGACCTTCCGCGTTCGGGGAAAATCGGCTACGAGGTCTTTGACAAGAAGGACATCGGCGTCTCCGAGTTTGTCCAGTCGGTGAACTACCAACGGGCGCTGGAGGGAGAACTGGGGCGCACGATCCAAGCCTTGTCGGAAGTGGAGTTTGCCCGGGTGCACCTGGTATTCCCGAAAGATCGACTGTTCAAAGAAGATCAACAGAAACCCACCGCTTCGGTGCTCTTGCGCCTCCGCCCTGGGGCGCGGCTGCGCGAGGAACAGGTAGCAGGCATCGCAAATCTGGTGGCCAACAGCGTGGAGGGTCTTGACGAGCGCGATGTGACCATCGTGGACACCGAAGGGCGTATTCTTTCGGACAACACTGAGCGAGATTCCGTGGTCGGCCTGTCCGCGAGCCAACTGGAGCTGCAGAAGAAGGTCGAGGCTTACCTGCAGAGCAAGGCCCAGACGATGCTCGATGGCGTGTTGGGGCCAGGCAACGCCATCGTGCGCGTGGCGGCGGAGCTGAACTTCAAGAAGGCTGACAAGGTGGCGGAAAGCTACGATCCAGATTTGGCCGCGGTGCTAAGTCAGGAAAACCTTGAGGAGACGAGCGGCGATACCTCTGGGAAACCGCTGGTGAGCTCGCGGCGCACGGTCACCAATTACCAGGTCAGCAAGACGGTGGAACACGTGGTGGAGTCGGTGGGCAATATTGAGCGGCTTTCGGTGGCGGTGCTGGTCAACGGCGCCTACCGAACGTCGCAGGGGCCCGATGGCGGCACAGTGCGCGAATACGTTCCGCGCAGCGAAGAAGAGCTGAGTCGCCTGGAGGCAATGGTCAAGGGCGCGGTGGGGTTCAGCGAAGAGCGTGGGGACCAATTCGAGATCACCAACTTGCAGTTCGACACGAGCCTGTTGACCGAGGGCGAGGAATGGCTGAAGACCGTGCAGCGCAAGGAGCGCATGGCCTTCTATGTGTCGTTGGGGCAGAAGATACTGGTGGGGGTGCTGCTGCTGTTGTTGTTGGCGCTTCTGCGCTCGCGCCTGCGCCGGTTCCGGGGCTCGCTGACCGCTGCTGAGCAGCCTTCTGCCGAGCAGCTCATAGGGGCGAAGCGCGCTGAACTCGGTGCCGGACGTGAAGCCCCAGAGCTCAGCGAAGACGCAAAGGCGAGAGCCGAGCTGGAAAAGCAAGTCGTGGACTTTACCCGCGAAAATCCTCGCGCCGCTGCACGCCTGATCAGATACTGGCTAGTCGAGGAGTGAAATGGCGCCCAGCGAGAAGCTTTCCGGTCGACAAAAGGCCGCCATCCTTCTGGTTGCACTTGGCATGGACGCCTCCAGCCAGGTGCTGAAGGAGCTTTCAGAGGAGGAGCTGGAGCAGGTCACCAAGGAGATTGCCAATCTCGGGCACGTGCCTTCGGAAACCGTGCAGAGCGTGATCGCCGAATTCAAAGAGATGGCCATCGCTGACGAGTACGTGGCCGTCGGGGGGCTTGACTATGCGGTCAACCTGTTGCAGAGCACAGTAGGCCAGGTCAAAGCTTCTGAGATCATCCGCAAAGTGCATCGCTCCATGGAGCTGCAGGGTTCCATGCGCATCCTTGAGAAGCTGGATCCGGTGCAGCTTGTCAACTTCATCCAGAAGGAGCACCCGCAGACCATTGCCCTGGTATTGACGCAACTTGACGCCGAGCAGGCTGCCTTTGTCATGAGCAGCCTTCCTGAAGAAATCCGCAGCGAGGTGGCCTACCGCTTTGCTACGATGGACAGGGTCTCCTCTGAAATGATCGGGGAAGTGCAGAAGGTGCTCAAGTCGCGGTTGGAGTTAAGTGTCCACGGCTCCGAACTTGGCGGGGTCAAGGCAGCTGCGGAGATGCTGAACTTCTTGGGTCAGAGCCTGGAGCGCTCCATTTTGAAGGACATCGGCGCCCGCGATCCAGCCCTTGCTGAAGAGATTAAGAACCTGATGTTTGTGTTCGAGGACATTGTGCTGTTGGACGACCGCTCCATCCAGAGGGTGCTCCGGGAGGTACAGACCCATGACTTGGCGCTCGCCCTCAAGTCCACCACACCCGAGGTGAAGCGGCGCATCTACCAGAACATGTCGGAGCGCGCCCAGGCGATGATAGAGGAAGAAATCCAGTTCATGGGCCCCGTTCGCCTCAGTGAGGTAGAAAAGGCGCAAAAGGGCATCGTGGACATCATCCGCAAGCTGGACGAAGAAGGCGAGATCATCATCACTGGTCGCGGCGAGAAAGAGGAGATCATTGTCTAAGCATAGGCTAAAAGTAGGCGTGCCGGTTCGAGCCGTGTACGCAAGGATCGATGGCAGGCCCGTAGCAGTGGAACAGGTGCCGCAAAACGGAACGGACGACCGCACGCGTGTGGCGCAAGCGTATGCGCAAGGCCTTGCTGAAGGTAAGAAGGCGGGAAGCCAGGAGGTCTGGGCCCAGGTGCACGAACTCTATCAGCAGCTCCAGACCGTGGTAAGCCAGGTTGTGGCCGAGCAGCAACGTCTCGTCCGCGAGGCCGAGCCAGCGCTGGTTAAGCTGGTCATAGCGGTTGTTCGCCGGCTGCTCCGCCGAGAACTAAACCAGAACGGCCACTATGTGGAGGCAATGGTGAGAGAGGCGCTTCGCATGGTACACGACAGCGCACGCGTAGTTATTCGCCTCCACCCCGACGATTCCGCCCTCCTTCGCGACAAGGCACAAGAGCTTGGCGCGGAGATAGCCGATCTGGAAGTCTTGGAATTCAAAGACGATCCGCACATAACGCGTGGCGGGTGCATCGTGGAGACCGACCTGGGCACCATCGACGCGCGCCTTGAGGTGCAACTGGAAGAGATCTCCCATGAACTGGAGGAGTCATTGATTGGACAGTCCTGAGCGTACAACCATGGAGACTCTCCGGCGGCTGGACGAATGTGTGGCCAAAGTGGGACGCGCCACCACGGTGCGGTTCTTGGGCAGGGTGACGGACGTGGTAGGCGTGGTGATCGAATCGGAGGGGCCCAATGCGAGCATTGGCGATGTCTGCCTCATCCGCTCCCAGTCAGGCCACAGCGCGCAGGAGGCCGAGGTGGTTGGCATCCGGGGCCACAAAGTGCTCCTCATGGCACTGGGCGAGCTGAACGGCATTGGCCCAGGCAGCGTGGTGGTCCGCAAACGACAGCAGTTCACCACGCCGGTCGGTGCTGAACTGTTGGGCAGGGTCATAGACGGCTTAGGGCGTCCAATTGACAACAAGGGGCCACTGCGCGTGAGGCAGCGCCGCTCCATCTACCAGCCCGCGCCTGATCCCCTGTCGCGACGCAGAGTGGAACGACCTCTTGCCACTGGTATCAGAGCCATCGATGCACTGCTCACCTGCGGCGAGGGGCAACGCATGGGCATCTTCTCCGGCAGTGGCGTGGGAAAGAGCGTGCTCCTCGGGATGATCGCCCGCAACACCGACGCCGATGTCAATGTGATCGGCCTGATCGGCGAGCGCGGCAGGGAGGTGCGGGACTTCTTGGAGCGCGACTTGGGGGAGCAGGGGCTGCGACGCTCGGTGGTGGTAGTGGTGACCGGCGACCAGGCGGCCCTACTGCGCGTCAAGGGTGCCCTGGTTGCCACCACCATCGCCGAATACTTCCGCGACCAGGGACTGCGCGTGATGCTCATGATGGATTCCATCACACGGGTGGCAATGGCACAGCGGGAAATCGGTCTGTCGGTGGGAGAGCCTCCGACCACGCGCGGCTATACCCCCTCGGTCTTTGCCTTCTTGCCGAAGCTGTTGGAACGGGCCGGGAATACCCAGTGCGGCAGCATCACTGGACTCTACACAGTCCTGGTGGAAGGTGATGACCTGAACGAACCGGTCTCCGACGCGGTGCGAGCCATCCTTGATGGACACGTGGTGCTGTCGAGGCGCCTGGCCAACGTGAACCATTACCCGGCCATCGACGTCTTGGCCAGCACCAGCAGGGTGATGATCGATGTGGTCTCGCGGGAACACCTTGAGGCAGCGCGCAAGGTGGTCGAAATCCTCTCCGTATATCGCGAGGCCGAGGACCTCATCAACATCGGCGCCTATGTGCCGGGCAGCAATCGAAAAGTTGACTATGCCCGGAGCATGATCGAACGCGTCAACGCGTTTCTTCGCCAGGGCATCGACGAAAGAGTGGATTTTGCGAGAGCCGTGCAGGAGCTCAAGGCTCTGGTAGGGTAACAAGAACCGTGCGGGGGAAGAAGCAATGAAAGCCTTTCGTTTTCCTTTGCAACGCGTGTTGGATGCGCGCAGGCACAAGGAAGATGCGCGCAAAAAAGAGTTGGCAGCAGCCAAGCAGGCCGAACTGGAGGCGCAAGAACGCCTGCGCCTGCTGCAGGATCACAGCGCTGAGGTTCGGGGTGAACTGGGTTGTCACGTGGGCAGAGTGTTCAAGGCGTCAGAGATGAGCCTTTACTACGCCTATTCCCAGCAGCTACAGCACCACATCGCGCAACAGGAAAAGGTTGTGACGCAGGCGGCTGCCATAGTGGCCGAAAAGCGGGAAGCCCTGCTTGCCTCATCCAAGGAGAAGAAGGCGCTGGAGAAGCTGAAGGAGCGAATGAAAGATCGGCATCTCGTCGAAACGAACCGGGAAGAACAGACCATGCTTGACGAAGCAGCGGCCAGGCTGGGCGCAAGGAAGGTGTCAGTATCATGAACGATCCAAAACCATCTCTTCCCGAGAGCGTGAACATGCCCTTGGCGGCAGAGACGACGCAGGGCAAGTCGCTTCTTGTCGTAGGATTAGTCTCGACGTTGTCGTTTGCCGCCTTGGTAGCGGCCTCTTACTTCAAGTTTGTGAAGCCCCGTTTGGAGTCACGGATAGCTACCATGGCTGAAGTGGACAGCCTGACTGCGGTCGGTCCTGTCAGCATGGACAGCATTGGGATCGTGTACCGCGACACTCCAATCCCCAAACGCCTTGAGGCGACACCCGACACGGCCACGGGGGAGCAGAAGCCTCAGTTGAAAATGAGCGACGATTTTATCCGCGTCGTCGAGATGTACGAGGCACGCATAGCCAGGCTTGAAGAGAAGAACTACCTGCAGCAGGTGAAGATCGACTCGTTGGAAAAGGAACGGCTGACCAGGCAAGCGGAGATCGACAGCATTAGCAATGTGCTTTTGCGGAAGCTGGCAGCCCAGGTGGCTCCACCAGCTCCTGCAACCAAGGTGACGGTTAAACAGCCTACGAGGACCGGCATGGGTGCCCGCGAATTGGCCAAGATTTACGACGCCATGCCGGCGCAGCAGGCCGCAGCTGTGCTGTCGCAGTTAGAGACCGAGACCGTTGCACAGATTCTTGTGCTCCTGCGCGAGCGCCAGGCAGCAAAGATCCTCTCGGCCATGGACAGTCAAAAAGCTGCCGAAATCAGCCGCATGATAGGGCGCTAGTACGGAGGCGAGCCACGGCACGCATTTCCCACATAGGCCCTAAACAGGGCGCCACACCGAGGGATACAGGACCACACGGGGGTGAGAAACCCTCGAAGGTGGCGTTCGTCCAGACCCTGACGCAAGCGCTTGCTCCACAGCACGCGGAGAGGGGCGACGCCAGACAGGCGGGCGCCCCGCCAGGAGCGCACAGATGGCTGCCAGCAGGCACGGTCTCCGGTTGGCTCATGCTGAAGGGAGGCACCTGCTTTGTGAGGCTGGATGAGCGCGCCATGCTCCTTCCCACATTGGACTCACATTCCGCGCAGCTTGAGTGGCCTGTGGGACCGCTGTCAGCGAGTCCTTGGGCGTCTGGGGCGACGAGTTGGGGCACGGCTGTGGAAGTGGCCAGCGATTCTGTGGGTGCTCGGGTCCCGGCGCGCGTACCTGGCGCACGCAACACCGTGGGCGTTACCCCTGACCGCGCGGAAACGGCAAGGGAAGACGTGTCTTCTGGTGAGTTCCGCCGGGTACACGAGCCTGCTCGCGCGCGCAAGGGAGAACTCTCCGGCCTCACTTCGGCGGTCAAGGGTTCAGTCCCCGGGCGCAAGGCGATGACGGTGGACGGCTTTGCGAGTCGGGAGCTCCAAATACTGGCGCAAGGCTCGCGCGACGCCATGGTAACGAATCTGTCGCACCCTGCGGCCTTGTCGGGGCCGATGAGGCTAAACAGGCCTGCGGTTGGGTGGCATCTTGCATTCGACGCAGCCTCCATTGCAAGACAGGGCTTTGCGCTAGCCGTTTCGCCGGAGGAGCGCGTTTTTCTCGCGGGTATGAATCATCCCTTGCTCGACGCAGAGAAGCAGCCTGGCGCAGGAGAGAAGAGGCGCGTTCGAGCCAGCGTGGGAGTGGAGGCTTCCATGCAGCGTTCAAGCCTCCCTCCTGTGAGTTCGCCTGAACCAGAGAGGCAGCTGCGCGTTCGGGGTGGGTCGGCCAGATCAGAGGGCACAGCGGAAGATCCTCCTTTAAAGGAAGGAGCAGGAGGCTCCAGACCCCATAATCTCCACCAGGTGGACTCTCGCACCGCGGGAGTGGACTCTACTTCGCCGACTCCGTCCGGGCCTCAGCACGGATTGTCGCCCAGGGAAAAGGGGGACCACCTCGTTGCAGCGGCAAAGCCCCAAACGGGGACTACTTCACAGACGGGGGCGGAACGGAGGGGCAGGGGGTGCTCTTCGGCCACCGAAGTACTAACGCCGGGCGATTCTTGGGGCGAGGCCGATATCGCGAAGGGGCCAGCTGTGAGCATGGACCACACCTGCGAGACACGGTCGAGTCTGCAGGGCTCGCTCCAGAGAGTCGTTGTAGCACCCGCCGCCCTCAGGGGGCAAGATTGTTCGGCAGGCCCGGACTTGCCTATTGCGCCTTCTGCCACTCTAAAGGCAGGGGTGTCAGGGCCGACGTTCCCCACGGCATGGACAAGAAAAGCGGACCTACGGAGCCTCGTGGTTCCCGTTTCTATTCTGGCAAGCGCACTGCGCACAGACGACGCGCCCCGAGCGGCAGCATCTTCGGGAATGGGCACGCACATGGTGCCGCACGCTTCCGTCACCCAGGCAAGAGGGGATACTCTGCCTGCCGGGGCAGGGGAGAAAGCGGCGGCCCGCGCGGTGATCACCGCCCAGCCGACTGGAATTAGTTCCACGGCCGGAGGGGCTCAGCGGCTGGCTGCAGGGGATGCATCGCCTGCGCATGAGCCCAACGAGGTGACAACTCAGGGTATCCCCACCGATCAGGATGGTCCGGCAGACGCCGGGCAGAGAAGGGCCGTGCCGAGGAGCGCCGGGCGGCCTGGTGAGCCTGCTCTGCGCGGCACACCGAAGAAGGCCTCACCTCTTGTCGGAATGGGGGTATCAAAGGCGGTCAAGACTCAGGGTATCGGGTCCGCCATGGTTCGCCAAGGGTATGCCAGACTGGCTGGACCAGAGAGCTCGTCAGGCCGCTCGGAGATGGCTGCGCTCGCTTCGGTGCGCCAATCTCAACGCACGCAGCCGCACGATGGGGGTGAGAACGGCGCCCTTCCCACTGAAGGGAGTGAAGCTGCGGGTTCTCGGCACGCGCGCCAGACATCGCATGACCCGTTCGCGCCAGCTCCTCCAGCACCGCGTCCGCATGGATATCCCCGGCCCCTTCGGCGGGAACAAGAGCTGCAACGCGGGCAGGGCAAGACGGTAGATTTCACCGGGGAACAACAAACCCAGACGGTTACTAGACTAGCTTTCGCAAAGGATGCGGGGGCATCGCAAGAAAGCCGGAATGAGCCAGCGGGGGTCAACGCCTCTGAGACCGCGGGAAAAAAGAGGAACGAGGGGACGAGGACAGTGCTGCCGCAAGCTGGTGGCGAAGGCCGCGGTCTTTACTCCGCTCCGGCGATGGGGGAGAAGGGTGGTCCTCGCTCCGCAGAGTCGGAAGTTTCTTTTGCCAATCCAGCCAGGAAGGCTGTAGCCGGGGAGGGATCGCACAAGAGACAGGCCGAGGAGGCCGTAGAGCCGCACCAGCCGGCACATGCGCTCTGGAGCGCTCCGGCCGAGGCGGAAATAGCAAAGGAGGAAGGCGGGCTTCACAGCGGCACAGCGGGCCCGGTAATGGAGCAGGGTCTCCGCTCGCTACCACCGAATGCTGTGGATGGTGGACACGCAGCGCGGCAAGGAGTTGCCCTTGGCAAGAACATCGGTCTCAGGGTGGAGGATAGGCCTACCGGACAAACGGAGGCCCGCGCCCCTGAGCAGTCAAAGCTCCCTGTCACTGCCTTGTCCAGCTGGCCGCCCGATGCCCTAGCGGCGGAGTCCGGTTTAGCCAGGGGATCGGAGCCACGGAGTGGACGACAATCGTTCTCGGCCGCCGCGAGTCGGCCCCAGGCGGCTTCACCTCGCCCAGAGCGGCTTCCTTCGGGGAGGAAGGTTCGCCCGCAGGAGACCCACGTGGCTACCGAGACCTTTTCCACTGCAACGCCTGAAGCCGGCTTTGCTGGGAGACCCGTGGCTCAGGAGAACCTACCGCATCAAAAAGCTTCAAGCACCACAAACGAACAGCGGGCGCCGGAGCGCATTACCCGAGCTTCGGATGAAGGTATCGCAAGGAGACGTCCGCAAGCCTCCGCCCAACGCTCACGACTCGGCGTTGGCGTGCAACGGGCGCACAACCCTAAAGTTGGGTCAAGCTCTTTGGGCATAGTGGAGCGCACGGAAGACCTGAAGGCGAGGGGCCTCGTAGTCTCCCCCGGTGCACAAACTCGGGAGGAAGCCCAGACGAGCCAGTTTTCGGAGCAAAGGGCAGACGCCGTCCGGCGGCCCCGGCCTGCTGAACCGGAAGAGGGGAAACCAGTGCGGGCGCCCGAGCAACCCCAGAAGGGAGCGGGTTCCGCAAAGGCCATTGTCGGCGGCGAGAAGCATGCCATCGGGAAGTCATTCTCTGGGAAGAAACCGCGGGACCTCGGTAG
>JAPDPR010000016.1 GCA_034506335.1 candidate division KSB1 bacterium | reverse complement strand
GGCGGTCACCGCAAGGATTTCGCCAAAGTAGACGCGGTGGTAATCCCCACGTGGATAGAGAGAAGCGATCTCTGCGTCGCCAAAGTGCTCCGGTGCTAGGTCGTCCCAGTACATCTTCCGGCACTCGATGACCAGCTCTGCCTCTACAAAACATGGCGCAGCCACCACCTGGGAGGCCTGAGGCGTGAGGCCGGCTGCGGCGATCTTGTCCCCATCGCGCCCGGACATCGACCCCAAGAGCTGGAGCGCCGGGCGATACTCTTCAGGGAAGGCGCACAGGGTGAAGGTGGGGTAACGCTCCATGAAGCCATAGGTGTAGCGCGAAGGTCTGACGACGACCTGAACGAAAGGTTTTTCCCACATCTGGCCGAAGCTTCCCCAGGCCACGGTCATCGCGTTGTAGTGCCCGGCGCGGAAGTCTCCAGCGGTGAGCACCAGCCATCGGTTCGTCCAAAGGTCGAAAACTCTTAGGCAGAGATCATCGGTCGATAATGGAAGGCGATCGGTCATGGCGCTGTCTCCGGGAGTGATTCCACAAAGGAGATGAGGCGTGCGGCGCGCTCTCGCACAGCGACGGTTTCGGCTTCTACTTCCTTGACGAACTTGTTTTCCTCATACTTGCCTATGACGGCTTCAAAGTCCCGGTCGCGTTCGTCCACGCTGCCGTCCAGGCCGTAGCCAATGCGGCTGCGCTCGGAGAACTCCTTGCGGGCATCCTCCAGCACCAGCGCGTTGAAGCGGGCTACGCTCTCGTGCCAGTCGCGGAGCATCTTCACCAGGTGCGCCCTGCCAAGATGACGGAAGTCTGTGCCGGTTCTCTTTTCGATCACGTCGATGCACCACGCCCAGGCCAGCGCTTCGTAGTCTTCATGCAGTGCTTTGAGGCGGGCGCGGAGCTCCTCTAAGCTTTGCACCTCCCCAGCGGTGATGGACGCAATGAGGTGTTGCACTGCCTGCTTGGGGGCGAGCATCCCGGCCAAATCAATCCAACGGCCGATGGCCTCCGGGCGAGGTCGGTACAAGTGTTGGATCAACTCTCCGTAGGTTCGCACCTGCCCGGCTGCTTCGAGGTGTTTGGCCAGCTCTTCGCCCAAGTACACGCGCACGGCCATCTCGTACTGATCAATGGCCGGTCGCAGCTTCGCACGCTTGATGTGCACACCCCCGTACTGCACATACGGCTCATCCGAGGGTGCGGCGGCCTCCAATTCGTTCAGCCTCTCAATGCCTAACAGTATGCGGCCCACCGTGTAAGGGCTGAAGAGTGCAAAATTAATCAGATCGCGCTTGTCCGGGTCGCGACGCCGGTCCCTTTTGGGCCACTTGGCGCTATCGCGGCGCGTGCCTACTGTGCAGAGGTTCATCGCAGGTTGCAGGACGCTCTTGCGCTCAGACTCCAAAATATAAGAAAACGGAAACTCGGAAGTGTCAAAATTCGCATAGTGCTTACCAATGACGCCCGTGAAGGCACCTACCCTGCAGGGCCACATCATGTAGGAAAACGACCCGGTTTTTGCGCCCCTTCCCAGGATCCCCTGGTGCACCGGTCCCAGTTTATACATGTGGTTGCTCTGGTTGGAGCCACTGCCGGCATTGTAGAACGAGAACATTCCAGCGATGAGCAGGGTGGACTTGTGGTGGGTGACTGTGTAAGGGCCGGCGAAAACGCTCACCGCTTCGCCATGGAAGCACTCGCTGTTGGCAAAGAAGCCGGAATTTTCGGCCGAGTACTGTTTGCCAATCCGCACCCCCTGGCCAACGATGCACTTGTCAACCACTGCGGCCCCATCAATGTGCGCGCCGGACAGTGCGATGAACTTCTTGGCAATTACCCCTTCGCCGATGAACACTGGGTCGTGTTCGTTGCTTGCGATGGTCCCTTCCTCCAGGTGTAGCGCTCCGGTGATGCGTGTGTGGGGCCCGATGGCCACGTTCCGCACGGTGATGCAGTCGGTGATGCGCGCGCTATTACCCACTGTGCCGCGGGTGGACTTGGTGGCAGCCACCTCCTTGTCCACCAGTTCATAGAGCTTGCTGATGAGCGCGTGGTCGTGGCGGTAGGTCACAATCAAGTAAGCGATCTGGGCGGTGATGCCCTGAAACAGCGGCTTTTCCCTGCCGCCGGCTTCATTGAGCACCTCGATACGCACGCCATTGCCAAAGGTGGTCTCGCCGACCACCGCCATGGTCCCCACGTTCTCGATCGCCACCTGGTCACCGATATCGTAGCGGGCAAGGCTGCGCACGTCGGCGATGTAACAATCCTGCCCGATGGAGCAGTCCTGCAGAGAGGAACGGTAGATCCCGCATGGTTTGCGTACGCCATCGTGCAGTTCTATCCACCCGCGGCATGCACCCAAGCGCACCTGCCCGGCAAAGGTGCTGTGCCACACGCGAGCAGGGTCAAAGTCCGGCGCCACAAGTACGGCGCCCCAGTCCTCGGCCCTGCACCCCTGCTCTTGCAGGGCCCGGACCTCATCGGCAGTGAGGGGGCGGAAGTTCATCGGAGTGACCTCTCATAGCTCGGGAAGAGTGGCCAGCGCCTGGGCCTCGATGTCCTGGAAGTATTTCACCGTGCCCACCCTGAGCTCCATGGTGGATTCTTCGTCGCAGGCGATGATGCCATGGGGATGAAGCTGGAGCATGGAGACCGTCCACATGTGGTTGACGCCCTCCTCCACCGCCATGCGCAGCGCACGCGCCTTGGAGTAGCCGCTCACAATGATCAGCACTTCGCGTGCGTCCATCACCGTCGCTACACCCACGGTGAGGGCGGTCTTGGGAACCTTCTCCACATCGTTGTCGAAAAAGCGGGCGTTGGCCTTGCGCGTGTCCAGAGTCAGCGTCTTGATGCGCGTGCGCGAATTGAGCGAAGAGCCAGGCTCGTTGAAGGCAATGTGCCCGTCGGGCCCAATGCCCCCCAGGAACAGGTCGATGCCGCCCACCTTCTTGATCTTGGCCTCATACGCTTCGCACTCTTTCTGCAGGTCAGGTGCGTTGCCGTTGAGGATGTTGATGTTTTCGCGCGGAATGTCGATGTGGTCAAACAGATGGTCGTACATGAAGCGATGGTAACTCTGTGGGTGGTCCTCCGGAAGGCCGACGTACTCGTCCATATTGAAGGTAACCACGTTCTTGAAAGAAACCTTGCCTTCCTTGTAAAGCTGCACCAGGTTCCGATAGGTACCTACCGGCGAAGAACCCGTGGGCAACCCTAGGACAAACGGTTTCCTCTTCGTGGGCTTGGCGTGATTGATCTTGCTGGCCACGTAGTAAGCCACCCACTTGCTCAGATGTTCATAGTCGTCGAAAATCAGAATCCTCATACCACACCTCCTTCAGCTGGGGTTTCTGCCCCCCTACCGCTCTCACGTCACTTCTTCGAAGCGATTAAGGGGCACGTTCTTTACCGTGTTGTCCGGGTAAAATACCCGCCCGTTCATGACGATGTAGACCCCCGGTGGCAAAGTTTGCACGGCCATAAAGGCGCAACCGATGTTGAACACCGCATCGGTGAGGCGAAAGCGCGCCGGTTGCATGGCTCCGGTCAGAACGATCACTTTGCCCGGTATGCCCTGGAGGGTTCGGGCTGTATCAATCATTGTGTCGGTGCCGTGGGTGATGAGAAAGTGCCGGTGAGCTGTGTCACTTTCCACCGCCTGGCGGATAAGCCGGCGGTCTTCGTCGGTCATGTCCAGGCTGTCCTTGCGCATGAGCTGCTGGATCTCATAGTCGACCACCACGTTGGCCTCGCTCAGCACCTCAGCGATCTGGGGGTCACCGACCTGAAATTCACTCTTGCGGTCAAAATAGATCTTGTCAATTGTCCCACCAGTGGTGAGTATTTTGATCCTTGCCATCTTAGTCCAACTGTCAGTTGCGAGTTACCGAAAGCCCCATCTGGTCGAGAGCGCGGGGCCCTCAGTCCGCCTTAGCCCGCACGGCGCTGGCTTCGCCGACCTCTGCCGTAGAGGGTCAGGCGGGCTGAAGGTTCTTCGCTCGGCTGTGAGCAAGCCATTGAGCGCAGCAGCCTTTTCGGCGTGACGTCCCTCCCGACCTTCACCTTTCCCAGAAATGAGGCAGGTGCTATCTCAAGCGGCGAAATACATGACGCTTACCATTTTATCAAAATCCTGCGTCATTATCAAGGGGAAAAACCTTTTGGTTGGTCTGGGGCCGTTAGCGCTAGGTACAGGCGCGCGGCGCCCAGACTGAAGCTTTCCTCCTGGAGGGGGGTGAAGCCGGCCTTGCTCAGGAGGGCACGGAACTCGTCTGGGGGAGGAAAGTGGAAGATCGAGTCGCACAGGTAGCGGTAGGCGGCAAAGTGGCCGGAGAGCATACCGGCGCAAAGTGGCAGTATGAAGCGACAGTAGGCACGAAAGAGGAGCCGCACGAAGCCGTTGTCGGGAACGCTGGCCTCGAGTATGACCAAGCGCCCGCCATGGATGAGCACCCGGCGCGCTTCGGATAGCGCGCGGAGACGCTGCGGGAAGTTGCGGATGGCAAACGACATCGTCACCGCCGCAAACGAGCCGTCGCGAAATGGCAGATTGAGCGCCTCCGCACGGCAAAGATAGATGGAAGCTCGCCCATATTGGCGGGAAATTTTCTCTTGAGCCCGCCCGAGCATGGTGCTACAGCTATCCAGGCCCACCAATTGACAGCCTGGGTCCAGCACTCTTGCCAAAGCCAAAAGCTGGTCGCCCGTCCCAGTGGCCACGTCCAAAACGCGGCCCTGGGTCAGTGGCATACAGCGCGCGGCAGCAAGCCTCCGCCAGTGCAAGTCCTGGCCAAAGGAAATGATGCGGTTCAGGAGGTCATACCGCCGCGCAATGAGCGGAAAAAGGCCTGCCGGCGCTCCGGCCTCCCCACTGTTGGGCCAAGAGCTGCTTGCCACGTGACCCATGACAATGTGCGCCGGCTCTGCTCAGGGCGCGATCTGCCCACTGTGGGTCAGGTGGAGCGAGGCCTCGCGGAGCAGGTCGAGTCCCGTGCCCATCACCACGTCTGCTTTCAAGTCGTACTTCAGCGGCTGCTTTGAGGTGAGGGTCGAAAAGAGCGCTTGGCCTACCTTGACCACGTCAACCGTCACGGGCAGAGTAAACTCCGCAGCGCCGTGTGCAGGCAATTGCAAGTTCTGAAGCAGTCCGTTGGCCGGGACCTTGTCATGGAGCGTGAGCGCATAGCTCAACCGGCTGATGTTGAAACCCAAGGAATTGGGATTGTGGACCCGCACTTGGAGACCTATCTCGGCGCTTGTAAGGCCCACCATCTTGGCGCGGATGCCTTCAATGCTCAATGCGGGCAGTTTGAGCACAGGCACTCTGTGGTGCGCTTTAATGGGCAGCTTGGTGCGTCCGAGTACCGGCAGATCAACCCACAGGTTGGCGGCCAGCCCCAAGTCGGCGCTGTCTTGCTGGGCTACGGTTTGTAGCTTCTCGAATAGCTCGGCGAAACGCAGCGTAACGGGAATATCGACGACGCTTTCGGCCTTGCGCTGGATAGCCACCGCTTGCTCCTGCAGCCCAGAGAGAAGGGGAACGTCGCCCATTTTCAATTCATAGTCATAACCAGCCAGGGAGACCGAGACGGCATTTGGGTTTTGCACTGCCACCTGCACAGTCAGCCCCACCTGGTCAAAGGAAAGCGAGGTGAGTCGCACACCCCGCACCGTGGCAGTCGGTTCCTTGATCCCCATTGTCTTGAGCGCCGCGCAACCTCCAACTAGTCCTCCAGCGAGAAAGGTTAATGCTGCAAAACGCACCGCCTCGCGACTGTGTCTCCATAGGGCAAAACGCCGGGCAGAAATAGACTTGCTCATGGTTTTCCCCTCCTGTTAGGTTGTGATTCCCAACGATTGTTGTTTGTCCCTCTTTAAGCTACCTGGCGATTCTATTGCTTGGCCCACATGCGATTGCCGTCAGCGAAGGCGGATCACGCCGTCCTGGCGAGTGACAAAGCCCTCGCGTGCCAATGCATCCGCAATGCGGGCCACACGTTCCTCGGATTGGCCCAGCTCGGCAGCGAGAGCACGCAGGGTCCATTTGCGGCTGCCAACCAACAACCGCAGGATCTGCCCACGTACCTGTCGGTCAGACCCCTCAAACGCACTTTGGCGCCGATAAGAAAGACTACGCCGAGAGGCATTACCGTGGGTCTTTTTTAGCATCACCCCATAGTCCATGAGGGCCGAATACCAACGCCGGGGATTGGTGCGATCCAGGGTCGCATCCACCAGGGGCAGAATTTCCACATCTCGCACCGGCATTTGGCCAGGGAAGAAAAAGTGGATGAACACCGTCCGGATGTTGGTCTCCACAAAGACCGTAGGCATGTTGAAGGCAAACGCACAAATTGAGCCCGCGGTGGCGCGCCCGATGCCTGGCAAAGAGGCTAGCAGGGACTCGTTTGGCGGGACTGTTGCACCGTGGTTTTCCACGAGCAGATGCGCGGTACGTTGCAAGGCAAGGGCGCGGCGATTGTAGCCCAGGCCCTGCCAGGCTGCCAGGACCTCTGCCACTGTTGCCTTGGCGAGCGCATGCAGGGATGGGAATCTGGCAATGAATGCAGGGTACGCCCGCAGCACCCGCTCCACTTGAGTCTGCTGCAGCATCACCTCGGAGACTAGGATGCAGTACGGGTCCTCGGTTCGTCGCCAGGGCAGATCGCGGCCGTGCGCCTCATAGTAGGACAAGATGAGTCGGCGGAAGTCGATGACCTGCTCCGGCGAGAGCAGCGGGTGCTTTTGCAACGTCTGGCCCGGAATGGGGGCCTTTGTCGAAAAGGCCATCCTGTTCAGGCCCATCTTACCGCACTGTGATAACTGCCTTTTCATCGCGGTGACACACGCGGCCCACAGTGGTCGCACTGGTTACGCCACGGCTCTTTAACTGCTCCAAAAGGCGCTCCGCACGGGCCTCAGGGACGGCAATGAGCAGCCCGCCCGAGGTCTGGGCGTCGTTGAGCACCAGGCGCTGAATCTCGGAGATGTGCGCGGCATACCTTACTTGCGGCGCAGTGAATCGGGCGTTGTCTTTGGTTCCACCAGGCACCACGCCCGCGACTCCCAGCTCGACCACGCCCGGCAGTATGGGCACCTCGGCGGCATGGAGCTCCGCTGAGGTGTGCGAGCCATTCATCATCTCCAAAAGATGGCCCAGCAGCCCGAAACCGGTGATGTCGGTGCAGGCATGGACGCCCACCGCCCGCATGGCCTCCGCCGCTGCGCGATTGAGCTCGACCATCGTGCGGAAGAGCATCTGCTCCTGGTCCTTCGACAGCAATCCTTGCTTGAGGGCCGTGGAAAGAATCCCGGTACCGATCGGTTTGGTCAGGATCAGCACGTCGCCGGGTTGCGCTGCGCGGTTGGTAATGATGGCATCCGGGGCGATGACGCCAGTGACTGCCAGGCCGAACTTGGGTTCGGTGTCGTCCACCGTATGTCCCCCGATGATAGCGATGCTCGCCTGCTCAGCAACCCATGTGGCGCCGCGCAAGATCTCTTGCAAGACCTCTATGGGTAGGCGATTGCTGGGAAAGCCAACCACATTGAGAGCAAAAAGTGGTCTGCCGCCCATGGCGTAGATGTCGCTCAGCGAATTGGCTGCGGCAATGGCGCCGAACTGGTATGGGTCATCCACCACCGGCGTGAAAAAGTCCACTGTTTGCACAACGGCGGTGCGGTCGTCGATTTTGTACACCGCTGCGTCGTCGGAGGTCTCCGGGCCAACAAGGACGTTGGGGTCAGTGGGCAAAGGCATGCTCCGCAGAACCTGTTCGAGAAGCTGCGGCCGGAGTTTGCAAGCGCAGCCGAGCCCGTGGGTGAAGTGCGTGAGACGAATTCCTTCACTCAAAGTGACCGCCGCGGGCGCTCGTGCGGACAGGCGTTCCACGACCGAGACGATGTGCTCAATGGCGCGGTCAATCTCGGAAGCGGTCGTATGCCGGCCGGTGGAAAAGCGAATGGTGCCCACCGCATAGTGGGACGGCACGCCCATGGCGCGGAGCACATGGGAAATCTCCACGCTTTCGCTGTGGCACGCAGCCCCAGCAGAGGCAGCCACGCCGGTCAGCTCCGCAAGGATGGTACCCGCCTCAAGCCCCGGGAACCCGAGGCTTGAGGTGTTCGGCAAGCGCTGCTCTGGATGGCCGTGCACGCGCAGATCAGGGAGACGCTCTTTGAGTCCCGTCTCCAAACGGTCGCGCGTGGCGCGCATCTGCTCGGCGTACGCAGGAAGGTTCTCCTCCACCAGCGCGCACGCCTCGCCCAGCCCGACGATTTCGATGACATTCTCCGTGCCGGGCCGACGGTTCAGTTCCTGCCCCGCCCCATGCATGACCTTTGCCAGATTGACCCCGGTGCGTACGTACAGCGCACCCACCCCCTTGGGCGCATACAGCTTGTGTCCGGCAATCGAAAGGAGGTCAACCCCCAACTCGTCCACCTTTACCGGAATCTTGCCCGCTGACTGCGCGCAATCAGTGTGCACTAGCACGCCGTGGCGATGGGCAACCTCGGCGAGAGCCGCAATGGGCTCTATGGTGCCCACTTCGTTATTGGCGTGCATGATGCTCACAAGCACGGTCTGTGGCGTGATAGCTTCCTCGAGTGTAGCGGCATCCACCAGTCCGTACTCGTCCACAGGCAGGTAAGTAACCACCCATCCTTGGCTTTCCAGAAAGCGGCAAACTTCGAGCACCGCAGGGTGCTCAATTTGACTGGTGATGATGTGGTTCCCCTTCGCACGATACGCATAGGCCACGCCAATGATGGCCATATTGTTCGACTCGGTGCCACCGCTGGTGAAGACGACTTCTTCCAGGCGGCAGCCGAGCATTGCGGCCACCTGCGTCCGAGCATGTTCCACCGCCTTTTTCGCTGCCACACCAAAGGCGTGCGCGCTCGATGGATTGCCAAAGTGGCGATTGATGTACGGCTGCATCGCCTGCGCCACCTGTGGATCGATGGGTGTGGTGGCGTTATAGTCGAGATAGATGGGCAATTGTTCCTTGGCCATGTTGGCTATGGTCACACTTGTGCTCGCCTCGCAGTCCTTCCCTCCATGCCAAAGGGGGAGAGCCAGGGTCCGCCACGAGGGAATCCGTCTCAGCCGTTCGGGTTCCCTCTGGAGAGGGTGTCAGTAGGGAAAGGGAAATCCGTCCTCTATTGGTCTCATCCAAACTTGTAGTGCTTGCGGACGTCCTTGTGGATTTTCCATGTGCAGGACATTCCTTGCGGAAAGACCACAAGGTCGCCCTTGCGGATGATGACCGGGTCACCCCCTTCTGGGATGACGGTTACCTCGCCCTCCAAGAAGTAGCAGGTCTCCTTTTCGTCGTAGAACCAGGGGAACTCCGAGACCTCTTTTGTCCAGATGGGCCAGTTTTTCACACCCAGCTTTTCCAGAGTTTCTGCCGAAGGGTTGTGGGTGACGGAGATCGAACTCATGCTCCCTCCGCATCAAAAAGCCACAATCTCGTCTCACTGCGGCACGCGGTAGCGGTCCCCGCTGTCCCGCACGATCTGCCGGTACCAGCTCTCCGGGTACCCGGGGTGTTTCACATGGCCGTGTTCGTCCTTCACATTGCCATCGAGGTACTTGTAGATGAGAAACTCCCCCAGTTTCCTCCACCGTGCTACAGTATCTTCGGCTTGGCGAACGGAGTATTGGGTCAGGTAATCGACCGCGAGCCTGGGTGAGGTTTGGTAAAGAGCCAGCGCAGCCTTCTCGACCTCGGGTTGTGCGGCTATGAACTTTCCTTCCAACTCTCGCTGTACTTTCTGGATGTCCTTGATCATGTCGCAGTAGCGGGAGTAGGCATAGTTAGCCACAAAATTGAACACCCAAAAAGCCGAATCCCAGGTGAACTGGTCAAAGGAGCCGGTGCCCACGGCGTAGCTTCGAGGGACATCTGTGATGCCGCAATAGATGGGCACATAGACGGTGCTGTAGGTATCATCCACGCCGAACCAGAGTACGCCGCCGACTGGGTTGGGCAGCCAAGAGCGGGCCTGGGCGATGAAAGAAAACCCCGTCTGCTGCGTGGAGATGGCTCGCTCATTGAAGTAGCGCACGCTGTCCACCATCCAGGTCAACGGTCGCCAGCGGTAGGGGAGCCCATACGGTCCGGCGCCCACGCCCACGGACAGGTCGAACTCGGTGCCTTCGAAGTGGTCGCGCATCAGCTCCATGACGTCGCGCACGGTGAGCTTCTTGTCCGGTTTGATCCAGATGGGCAGGGGCTCGGCCTTCACGTCCCCGCGGACATAGTCCATAGAAAATTGTTGACTCGGTGCCGCGCGGCGGAAGAAGCTCCACACCCGTGCCTCGCAGAAGCGCAGGGCGCCAAAGTCAGCCGGCGCGTACGCCTCGGCAAAGCTAAAGTCCTCATCCTTGCCACTGAAGTAGCCCTTCTCCCGCGCAAAGGATATCACGTCCTTGGCGTAGAGGCAGTTTTCTTTGTCGTTGAGGGGGAAGCGGCGGATGCGCGGGTAGTTGGCGTGGGCTGTGATGTACCCATCGGGCACGCGACGTGCCACCCATACGGCGCCCTTGTTTTCCGGCCCTTTGCCGATCATGTCCATGATCCAGACCTCGTTGGGGTCCGAAATGGAGAACGACTCGCCGGAGCTGCAGTAGCCGTACTCAGCCACGAGCTCGGTCATCACCTTGATTGCCTCGCGGGCAGTAGTGGCGCGCTGGAGGGCGATGTACATCAGGCTCCCATAGTCGAGGATGCCCTTTGGATCGCGGAGCTCCTCACGTCCGCCCCAGGTCGTCTCGCCGATCGCGACCTGGTGTTCGTTCATATTCCCCACCACCGCGTAGGTTCGGGGGACTTGCCGGATCTTACCCAAGTATTTCCCGGTGTCCCACTCGTACACGTCCAGCCAACTCCCCGGAAGATGGCTGGCAGCCGGAGCGTAGTAGAGTTCGCCGTACAGTTCATGCGAGTCGGCGACGTAGGTGATCATGGTTGAGCCATCGGCCGTGGCACCTTTGGTGATCAGAAAATTGGTGCACGCGAGCCCCTCACGGGCCAAAGCAACAAGGAGCAAGACCCCAACCAGCTGGATGGTCCGCCTACTCAGCATCCATTCGCCTCCTTCTTCGTTCAGCCTTCTGTTCAACGGAAGATACCCATGAAGACACCGGCCGCCACTGCCGAGCCGATGACTCCTGCCACGTTGGGTGCCATGGCGTGCATGAGCAGATGGTTGTCGCGGTCGTAGCGCTGCGCGAAGAGATGCACGACGCGTGCCGAGTCCGGCACTGCCGATACACCCGCTGCGCCGATGAGCGGATTAACCGGCTCCTTGGATAGAGCGCTCATGAGCTTGCCAAAGAGCACGCCGCCCGCAGTGGCGACGATAAACGAGAACAGGCCAAGAGCGAATATTCCCAGCGACTTGGGGGTGAGAAACACGCGCGCCTGCGTGCTCGCACCCACCGAGAAAGCAAGCAGGATGGTGCAGATATCCAGGAGAGCCGTGCCGGCAGTCTTAGCCAGCCGGCCTGTTACCCCACTCTCTCTGAGGATATTGCCAAGCATGAGCATGCCCACCAGAGGCAGCGAGCCCGGCGCGACCAAGGCCGCCACCAGGAGCACGACGACGGGGAAGATGACCTTTTCCCGTTGGCTTACCGGGCGTGGGGGCTTCATGCGAATCACCTTCTCCTTGCGGGTGGTCAGAAGACGCATGATCGGCGGCTGAATGAGAGGTACTAGCGCGATGTACGAGTACCCGGCGATGGCAATGGGGCCGAGAAAGTGCGGTGCCAACAAGGAGGCAAGAAAAATGGAGGTAGGACCGTCTGCTCCGCCGATGATGCCAATGGAAGCCGCCTCCTTGGTACTGAAGCCCAAGCAGATGGCGCCAAAAAAGGTGACAAAAATCCCAAGCTGGGCGGCAGCCCCCAGAAGGACCGATTTGGGGTTGGAAATCAGCGAGGAAAAATCGGTCAAGGCGCCGATCCCGAGAAAGATGAGGGGCGGAAAAACTCCCGAGGTGACACCGTAGTAGATGAGGCTGAACACGCTATTTTGCGGGTAACCGTTACTTACCGTGTCGTATACGCCCAAGGGCAAACCCGGGGCATAGGGCATGTTGCCGACAATGATGCCGAAGCCAATGGGCACGAGCAGCAGGGGTTCATACTTTTTGGCAATGGCCAGATAGAGCGCTACACAACCCACCACAATCATCAGCAAGTTGCCGACTTCCACGTGAGCGAAGCCGGTCGTGCGTACGAGCTTGAAGAGGAGCTCCATATCACCCTTCCACCGGCTTGAGGAGGACTAGAACGTCCCCCTGGTTCACAGAGTCGCCTTCTTTGAAACGGACGTCGATGACCATCCCCTCTTTTTGCGCAGTTACTTCGTTTTCCATCTTCATTGCTTCCAAGATCGCGACCGGCTGACCAGGCTTGACAATGTCGCCATCCCGCACGAGAATCTTGAGAATCAGTCCTGGTAGAGGCGAGGCAATGGCATAGTCGCTGCCCACGGTGCGCGGACGGTGCACCGGCGAGCCCGGGGCCACTCGTTTTGCCGGCGCAAACACCGGCACTTGCGGGGCCAGAGGCGAAGGCGGAGGGGCGGGCGCCGGACGAACGTCGGCTACCTGCTCCGTCCCCAAGTCCTTCAGACCTACCTTGTAGGAGTGGCCGTCAACAGAAATGGTCGCCCCGTGGGGACCAAAATCGGTGATCAGGACGGTGTACTCCTTACCTTCTATCTCCAGGATCAGGCGCTTTTCTTTCATCTGTTCTTACCTCACGGGGTGTTGCCGCTGGCCGTACCGCACCCCAAGCTTCCATCCGGTACGCTCGTCGCCACGCTCGAAGGTAACCGCGCTCTCCGGAACGTCAAGATGCAGCCGGCGGTAAAGCTCCACTGCCGTACCGATGGCCAGAAGGTGTGCGAGCGGCACTTCCTGATGCGTGGCGGACGGCGGAGGTGCCTCCTGCGGCGGTGCCACCCTGGTGCGTCGACTGAAAAGCCAGTTAAAAAGGGAAATGGCAAACCAGATGAGCACCAGGCCTACAAAGACTACCGTGACGCCCGCACCGACTACCACCAGGGCGTCTAATAACCGGTGACTTTCCGTCATCGATCCCCCCCTACAGCGGAATGTTGCCGTGCTTCTTGGGCGGGTTTTCGTCCCGCTTGTTTTTCAACATCTCCAGGGCCTTGATGAGCTTGTAGCGAGTGATCTTGGGCTCGATCACCTCGTCGATCATGCCGCGGCTTGCGGCCACATAGGGATTGGCGAACTTTTCGCGGTATTCCTGAATCTTTTCCGCTAACTTCTTCTCAGGGTCTTCGGCGGCCTGAATCTCTTTGGCATAAATGATCTCGCTTGCCCCTTCGGGACCCATCACTGCAATCTCGGCTGTGGGCCAGGCATAGACGATGTCACCGCGCAGATGTTTGGAGTTCATCACGCAGAAGGCGCCGCCGTATGCCTTGCGCGTGATGACCGTAATCTTTGGCACGGTGGCCTCGGCGTAGGCATAGAGTAGTTTGGCCCCATGGGCGATGATACCGTTGTATTCCTGGGCTGTGCCGGGCATGAAACCGGGGACGTCCTCGAAGGTGACCACTGGGATGTTGAAACAGTCGCAAAAGCGCACAAAGCGCGCCGCCTTTACCGAGGCCTTGCAGTCCAGTACCCCTGCCAGATGTTTAGGCTGGTTGGCTACCACACCCACTGCCCGCCCATTCAGACGGCCAAAGCCGATGACGATGTTGGGAGCATAAAGCTCCTGCACCTCCATGAACTCGTTGTTGTCCAGCACGGTCTTGACGATGGCTTTCATGTCGTAGGGCTTGTTGGGGCTTTCCGGCACGACGTAGTTGAGCTCCTCGCTGAGGCGTTCCGGGGGGTCGGTATTGGGAATCGCCACCGGCTCCTCCATGTTGTTCTGGGGGAGGTAGCGAAGCAGATTGCGGATGCCCTCGAACAGGCTGTACTCGTCGTCGAAGGTGAAATGGGTGATACCGCTCTTGGTTGCGTGAACGTCTGCACCGCCCAATTCGTCGGCCGAGACCTCTTCGTGCGTCACCTGTTTGACCACCTTGGGCCCGGTGAGAAACATGAACGAGGTGCGGCGGACCATGAAGATAAAGTCGGTCAAAGCAGGGGAGTAGACGGCGCCGCCTGCGGCTGGCCCCACCACGGCGCTGATTTGTGGAATGACACCCGAATAGAGCACATTGCGAAGGAAAATGTCGGTGTAACCGGCCAGGGCATCGACTCCTTCTTGGATGCGGGCGCCGCCCGAGTCGTTGATGCCGATGACGGGTGCCCCCACCTTGGCCGCCATATCCATGACCTTCACCACCTTCTCCGCCACTACCTGGGACAGTGACCCGCCGTACACGGTAAAGTCGAATGAGTAGACAAACACCAGCCGACCAAAGATACTGCCGTAGCCGGTGATGATCCCATCCCCGAACACCTGCCTGTCGCCGAGCCCCACTTGGCTAGTGGTGGAGGTGCGAAACATGTCCAATTCTTCAAAGCTGTTCTTATCAAGCAGCAAGTTGATGCGCTCGCGCGCGGTGAGCTTCCCCTTGGCGTGCTGCTTTTCGATAGATTCAATGCCCCCGCCGAGACGGGCAATCTCCTGCTTCTGCTTTAGCTCGAGAATCTTGCGCTCAATGCTCATGGGTCGCTCCCTGGTGCTGGCAGAGTTCCGTCAGCACCTTTCCTGATGAACTGGGGTGGAGGAAAGCGATGAGGGTGCCGTGCGCTCCTTGTCTGGGTCTCTCATCGATCATCCTGACCCCGTGTGATTGCAAATGGGCAATGTCGGCGGCAATGTCATCGCTGGCGTAAGCGATGTGGTGGAGGCCCTCGCCGCGCTTTTCCAAGAAGGAAGCGATGGGGCTGTCCGGGCCCAGTGGCTCCAGCAGCTCGATGTTGGCGTCTCCGGCCTTGAACATTGCCACGCGTACCTTTTGCTCAGGTACTTCCTCGACGCCCACCAGAGGAAGTCGCAGCACATCGCGATAGAGCGGAAGGTGTTCCTCGAGCGAGCGGACGGCTATGCCGACATGGGCAATGTGGGTGATCATCGTTTTGTGCGCTCCTGCAAAAAGTTATTGAGATGTTCGGTGACCAAGGCATAGGGGCCGCAGCGCTTTTCCAGAACGCACTGCACCCAGGTGTCAAGGTGTTGCTCAAGGTCAAGAAAAGAGTTGGCCTGTTGCTGCACTTTGGCGGCGATGATGCGCAGCAGTTCGCGTGCTATCCGCTGGCGTCGAATCTGGGTGAGCAGACCCTCAGCCACCATGGCCGCGTGGTAGTCCTCTATCGCCGCAGCCAGCTCATCAATGCCCTGGCCGTTTATGGCAGAGGTCATGACCACGGGGTGGGGCGGTTTGCGCTGTTCCCGTGCCAGCCCGAGCACATACTCCACCTGGGCGCGCACTTTGGCCGCCTCGGGTTTGTCGCTCTTGTTAATGACAAAGATGTCGCCGATTTCCATGATGCCCGCCTTGAGCGCCTGGATTTCATCGCCCAGTCCTGGTACCAGCACCAGGAGCACGATGTCGGCCAGCTCCATAACCTCGATTTCGCTCTGGCCTACGCCCATGGTCTCCACCAGGATGCGGTCGAAGCCGGCGGCGTCCAGCACCTTGATGGCGTCGGCAGTGGCGCCCGC
This sequence comes from candidate division KSB1 bacterium, assembly GCA_034506335.1. Lineage (NCBI taxonomy): Bacteria > Pseudomonadati > Candidatus Zhuqueibacterota bacterium. Next base: position 40,294 of record JAPDPR010000016.1, on the reverse strand, counting down.
CACGCCTCCCAGGTGGCCGCGTGAGGCCATGGAGCGGATGAAGACGCCGTCGTCGATGGCGTGGCTTTGCATGCGCAGCCGGTCGCCGAGAATGGCTCCTCCAGAAAAGGGGGAGCTGGGGTCGACTGCGATCACACCCACGCGCCGGCCCTGGCGCCGTTCGTGGCGGATAAGCTGGTCCACTAAGCTGCTCTTGCCGGACCCCGGCGGTCCGGTCACCCCTAAGACGAGCGCGGCGCCACAGTGGGCGGAGAGGGCGTCAATTAAGGTCTCTTTCTCCGGCTGCTCATTCTCGATGACGCTCATGGCCCTGGCGATGGCCACAGTCTCACCGGCGCGCACCCGCTCTGCCAGATTCATCTGCCCTCAACCCGCGCCCTGTTGCTCTCGATAAACTCTATCACCTTGGCGATGGGAGTGCCAGGGGTAAAGATGGCCTCCACGCCCTGCTGGTGCAGGAAGGGAACGTCCTCCTCCGGGATGATACCCCCGCCAAAGACGATAACCTCCGTGGCACCGCGCTGACGCAACAGTCGCACCACCTCCGGGAAGAGCTCATTATGTGCCCCCGACAGGAGGCTCAGCCCTACAAAGTCCACATCCTCCTGAATCGCAGCGCTGGCGATGGCCTCCGGCGACTGCCTGATGCCGGTATAGATCACTTCGTAGCCCGCATCCTTAAGGGCGCGGGCTATATATTTGGCACCGCGGTCGTGGCCGTCCAGTCCCGGTTTGGCAATGAGGATGCGGAGCCTCTTTTTCGCCATGGGTATCTCCTGCTACAACACGACTGTTTCTTGGTATTCCCCAAACTCCTCGCGGAAGACTTGGCAGATTTCGCCGAGAGTCGCGTAGGCCCTGGCCGCAGCAAGCACAAAGGGCATCACGTTCACATCCGGCTGGCGTGCCGCCTGGCGGAGGGCCGCGAGGGCGCGCTCCACGGCCTGCCCGTCGCGTTGTGCCTTCACCTCAGCCAGCTTCTTGATCTGGACCTCTCGCAGGCGCGGATCGACGCGCATGATCCCCTTTGGCGGCGGCTCATCAATGGCGTACGAGTTCACCCCCACCACTACCCGATCGCCACTCTCTACCTCCCGTTGGTAGCGATACGCCGCGTCTTGGATCTCCCGCTGGACGTAGCCCTGCTCGATCGCAGCGACCATGCCGCCCATCTTATCTATTGTGTCAATGTATTTCCAGACCTCAGCTTCGATGGCGTCGGTGAGGGCTTCCACGTAGTAGGAGCCGGCTAGCGGGTCCACGGTGTTGGCAACTCCCGATTCGTGCGCCACAATTTGTTGCGTGCGCAGGGCAATGCGCACCGATTCCTCCGTTGGCAGCCCCAGAGCCTCGTCGCGCGAGTTGGTGTGGAGGCTTTGCGTCCCGCCTAGCACTGCTGCTAAGGTCTGAATCGTCACGCGCACCACGTTGTTGTCCGGTTGCTGCGCGGTGAGGGTGCTGCCGCCGGTCTGGGTGTGAAAACGTAACATCATCGAACGCGGGTCTTTGGCGCCAAAGCGTTCTTTCATGATTTTTGCCCAGATGCGCCGGGCGGCGCGAAACTTGGCCACCTCTTCAAAGAGGTCATTGTAGGCGTTGAAAAAGAACGACAGCCGCCCCGCGAATCGGTCCACGTCCAAGCCTGCGTCCAAAGCCGCTTGCACATACGCGATGCCATTGGCCAGCGTAAAGGCGACCTCCTGTACCGCCGTAGCCCCCGCCTCGCGAATGTGGTAGCCGGAGATGCTGATGGTGTTCCACTTTGGCACTTCACGCGCACAGTAATCAAAGATGTTGGTAATGAGACGGAGAGAAGGCTTTGGCGGAAAGATGTAGGTGCCCCGCGCCACGTATTCCTTGAGAATATCGTTCTGAATTGTCCCCTCAAGCTGCGCCGCCGGGACCCCCTGCTTTTCCGCCACGGCGATGTAAAAGGCCAGCAACACGCAGGCCGGGGCGTTGATGGTCATGGAAGTGGAGACTTTGTCCAAGGGGATGCCGTCAAAAAGGATCTCCATGTCGCGCAGCGTGTCGATGGCTACCCCCACTTTGCCCACCTCACCACGGGCGCGTGGGTCGTCAGAGTCGTACCCGATCTGCGTGGGCAGGTCAAAGGCGACCGATAGGCCAGTCTGTCCTTGACTGAGCAGGTACTTGTACCGTGCATTGGACTCCTCTGCGGTGCCAAAGCCAGCATACTGGCGCATGGTCCATAGTCTGCCCCGGTACATAGTTGGCTGCACGCCGCGCGTAAAAGGATACTCTCCGGGAAATCCCAGCTTTTGTTGGTACTCCTCAGGGGTGATAGGGTGAGGCAAATAGAGGCGCTCAACGGGCAGCCACGAGCCCGTTGAGAACGACTTCTTGCGCTCGGGGTGGGAACTCAACGCCTTCTTAAGTGTAGTCTCTTCCCACTTCTTGCGCTCAAGGTGTAACAACTCGTGCTCGCTCATCCTAATTGTCGTTACCTCCAAAACTGGCTTCTATTCGGAATGGCGCACAAAGATATAAAAAATCGTTGAAAGCAAACAGCACTTTTTGTAGCGACATGCGGGAGGAGGTCAAAGTCTCGCAAGCGTTGAAGCTGCCAGCATGGCGAGGAAGAAGACACCTGCCTGGAGGAGGATGATGGTGGGGCCACTCGGTACGTCCAGGTAGTAAGAAGCAACCAGTCCGGTGAGGGCGCTGCTCATGCCGACCGCCACCGAGATGATGGTCATTTGCCGGAAGGTGCGGGCTAGCAGGCGGGCTGCCGCCGCAGGAATGACCAAGAAGGCCGCTATGAGCACGATTCCCACAATCTTGATGGAGACCACCGCGGTGACGGCAATGAGAAGAACCAGAAAGTAATCATCTCGCTCTACCGGGAGACGGTCTGCCTGGGCAAGCTCACGGTCGAACGCGGCGTAAGACCACCGCCGCCACAGCGGCAGGGCGAGGAGAGTGAGTGTCAGCACCCCAAAGGCCAAAATCAGGTCCGCCTGGCTCACCGCCAGGATGGAACCGAAAAGGTAGGTAAACGCATCAGCCGTGTACTGGCGGCGGAGGGATAGAAAAAGGATTCCTAATGCCATGGCTACCGAGAAGAAAATCCCCACAGCGGTGTCCCCACCAAGTTTGGTGCGGTTGTGCACCCAGGCGATGCCCAGCGCTACCAAGAGGGTGAATGGGACAGCTACCCAGAGGGGCTCGATGTTGAGGAGCAGGCCCAGGGCCACGCCGCCGAACGCTGCGTGCGCCAAGCCGCTGCCCAAGAAGCTCAATCCGCGCTGGACGACGAAGACACCGTAGTAACTGGCCAGGAAGCCCACCAGTAGACCGCCCAGCAGGGCGCGCTGCATGAAAGGAAGGGAGAAGAGCTCACTCATGGGACTCCATGAGAAACTTGAGTTCGTGTGCGTGGCCGATATGGCCAAAGGCGGCGCGCAGATTGTCTTCGTGGAGTGCCTGGCGCGGCGGCCCAAAGCTGATCTGCGCCCTATTCAAGAGCAGGACCAAATCTGCGTGGTGCGTTGCTGCATGCCAGTCATGGGTGACCATGAGCAGGGTGGCGCCCGAGTCCTGCTGATAGGCCTCCAGCATGTAGTACATGTCGGCTTCGCCGATGGCGTCGATGCCCGTGGCGGGCTCGTCGAGCATGACCAGGCGTGGCCTGCGTACCATGCTGCGCGCCAGGCAGACGCGCTGCAACTCGCCCCCGGAGAGTTTGGCCAAAGGCCGCTGCGCCAGATGCGCGGCCCCTACTCGCTCGAGGGCAGCCATAGCCTCCTGGCGCACACGGCGCGCACTCCGCCAAGGCCAGCGCCTAATAAGCCCGGTCATCACCAGCTCCACCGAGAGCGCGGGAAAAGACCGGTCCATTGTCTTGACCTGTGGCACATAGCCGATCCACTCCGGTGGCACTTCTTCAGGCGATCGCCCCCAAATGCGCACCGTGCCTGTGGAAGGGGGCAAGAGACCTAGAAGCACTTTGAGGAGGGTTGATTTGCCCCCTCCATTGGGCCCCACAATCGCGACAAAGGCGTTCTCGGGGATGGTGAACGTGACGTTGCTGAGCGCCACATGTTCACCGAAGCGCACCCCGAGCCCTTCAACCTCAATAGCCGTCTTGGTCATCGGAGCACCCTGGCCAGGATACGGGTGTTGTACCAGAGGAGCTCTTCGTAGGTAAACCTTCCCTCGCTCCCGCCGATGGGGTCAAGTTGGTGGAACGGGATGCCTGCGCTTTCTGCCACCACCCGGGCGGCTCGGTCGGGCAGTTGCGGGTGGGTAAAGAGAGCCCGTGCCCCAGAGGCGGTGGCCTCCCGGCTCAGGCGCTGCAGGACGCGCGCACTCGGCTCGCTGCCGGCTGCAACCTCGACTGTGCCCACCACTTCGATGCCGAATCGCCGCAGGAAGTAATTGAAGAAGGGGTGGGCTAAAAGAACCCGACTGCCCCGCGCTTTGTCCAGAGTGAGGGCAATGGCTTCAGTGAGGCTATCCAGGCGAGCAGCAAACCGGGCAGCGGCAGTGCGGTAAAGGATGCATCCCGCAGGGTCAAACGCGCACAGGGAATCCACAAGCGCTGGAAGCAGAGCCCGCACCGCCAAAGGGTCAGTCCAGAAGTGAGGGTCCACGTCCCCATGGGCGTGTTGATGTTCCCCCTGCTTCGTCCGGTGCTTGTTATTCATGTGCAACAAAGAGTCCTGGGGTAGTAGCCCAAGGAAAACCACTCGCCGCGGACATGGTAATTCAGAGGCCCAGTCGTCTAGACCACGGCCTCCTATGAAGAGCGCCGTGGCCTCCTGGGCCGCCCGCACATCCGAAGGGCGCAGGTGATGCGTGTGGGGCGAGGCCCCAGGGGGCAACAAAGCATGCACGCGTGCCCGGGAGCCCACTACCTCCTGGAGAATCGCCCGGAACGGCTGGATAGTGGTCACATAGCTAATCTGTTGTGCGCCAGCACTGCCAATCAAGCAGGCGACCAAAAGGACGGATAGACCTATGCGCATTGGCGTGGCTCCTCGCTGTGTGCAAAAAGTACAAAAGTTTGGGTAAAAAGCAAGGGATTTGTGGGTAAGCGAGGGGCGGCGAAGCGTGAGACATCGCCGCGGGCCCACCTGCAGCCAGCCGACCCGCATCGGCGGCAACCAGTTGCGTGTGCTCGAAAAAAGGCTTGATATTGTGTGCAAAGGTGTCTACATTACGCGCAGGTCAGCGACCTATCGGGCAGAACTGATGGTTGTGGTTAAGAAAACAAAATGATGGACAGCAAGGCCACCAGGTGTGTGGTGCGGGCACGGTCAAAGATGGGTTGAGCATGGTGGGCGTAGTGGTCCGCTACCTCCAATTGTTTTAGGAGCCATGGTGCGCCTTCAGTGGAGTATGCTCACGACACCTGCGCTTTTGGGCGTTTTGCCAGCGGCGCACAAGAGAGAACAAGTGGGCCCGTGAACGAAAGAGGAGGACTGTGAGATGTGACAGCGATGATATGAGTGGAGGATTGCTCGAGTGAAACAGTGGGAGACTGAGGTAAAACTATTGAATCCAGGAGGAAAAAATGAAGAGACTAATGTGGATAGCAGCGATCCTGGGGGTCCTGGCCATGGTCGCCGGGTGCGAAAAGGCGGAGAGCATCCTCAAAACGATCGAGAAGGAGAAACTGTCGCCGCCCTTAGGTCTCAGATCGGTGACGCAGGACAGGCAGATCACCCTTTTCTGGTACACCTCGAACTATGAGGACGACTTTGGCGGGTATTTCGTGTTCAAGGCTACTGGTGACTATACCCATCTTTCGGCTGACAGTAGCCTGAACACCAACATCTTTTCCAAAGTTGATTCCGTCGCGTTTTCCGGCCCCTCGGACGGCGTGGTCAGCGTGGTTGTTCGCAATTTGACCAACGGCACCACCTACAGTTTCACCGTGGTGGCCTACAACAAGAAGGACAAGAAGAAGGTTAGTTACCCGAGCAACATCGTGGCGGACACACCGAGGCCTGAGATTCGGACAATCACCATTACTTCTGCATCCACGGCAGACGTGACAGGTGACGATTCGCGGGCAGGGTTCGATTTCCACGAGCTGAGAGTGGTCGCGGTTCCCACTATTCTTGGTGACTACACTACCACCGATGGTGTGGTCGACCTCGTCAATGAAGCTTTCGATCCCAGTCCAACGAACCAGAACATTCGTCCTTGGATTGCCGGCATGAACGGCGCCGGGGTGCAGGACCTCGGGTACATGAGTGAGCTGGACGCTGCGGACATCGCGCCTGAGCAGGGCTACTCTCGGACGGGTGAGTCAATAGCGGCGCTCCTGGGGCATGTGTACGCAGTGAGGACCGGGGACAATCGCTATGGCAAACTTATCATAACCCAGATAGCCGCGGACTACTCTATCACCTTCAACGCGGCCTTCCAGCAGCAAGCCGGAAACAGAAACTACAAGGTGTCCGACCTGCTATGGCAGATCGGCGTTCACTGAGGACGCGGGCTGCCAGACGGCACAGTTACTTCGACGGCCTCGCGATTCCTTTCGCGGGGCCGTCGACTTATCAACTCGTGTCGCCCATGATAGATCTGAGCTTTTGTGATTCTCTCGCGTGCTCTTCGCGCAGTAGCGAGGTCAACAGGGTCTTTGCAAGGAGTTTTGCGCACCAGGGGAAGAACGTGGTTAGTCCGGGCCAGATCCATGAGGGCACCACACGTGCGAAGGTCTTGGGCGATGAGATAAGTAGATTGTCCTGCGATGAGCTTATTGAGAGTTTTTCTTCACACTGAGTGGATCTCGTGGTTCATTCATTTCCTCATCTTCTTTGTGCTCATGCGGTGGAGTGGCATCAAGCGCGCGTGGGCAATCATCTTGGTCTTTGCCATAGAGGTGTGGGAAATGCTGGATTGGTCCCTGACGGCCCCGCTCAAGTGGTGGATGCGACTGGACACCCATCTCGACATAGTGCTTGGCTTGCTTGGCATCTGGGCTGCGGAGTGGGCCAAGAAGTTGACCGGAACCAAAAGGTAAGGGCGGGGGCTCATGTCTCGTGAGGGCTGTTTTCTTGTGCACTTGCTTGCGGCCGTGACGGAGGACCCGGAGGAGAAAGAGTGTTGATGGCGTTCTTCTGGACGGGGGGACGTTTTCGGCCATCCTGGCACTCTACGGAACGCGCAACGACCTCCCCTGGGGCGTAGTCAGGGATCCTGCGTGGGGGCTGTCCCGTTGGTAACGTTTCAAGCAATCTTTTGTCCATCCCCTTCTTGGTGGGAAGTTCTCATGCTGGGCCCCTGTCGCGCCGACCACGGGTGGGGCTGGTGCAGACAGCTATTGGCATTCTTGGAAGCCACGGGCGCATGCTACGGCCAGGAGAAGGGGTGCGCATAGGTGAGACGAATCCGCTGAGAAGGAGCATGTACGGTCGTAAGTGGCCTCCTGGAGCCCTCACATTTTCGCTTGATTCGCAAATTCCAAATTGCTACATTATCATCGGCCTCTTGTAAGAACAGAGGCAGGCAACTTGCACGAGCAAGTATGCCACCTTAGCTCAGCTGGTAGAGCGGCTCACTCGTAATGAGCAGGTCGTCGGTTCGATTCCGACAGGTGGCTCAACACCGGGTGTGGTGGAGCCCGCGCCGGCTCACTGCCACAAAACGTTGTGTGGACCGCACAAAGGGAGGGCCGTGTTTCCCCGTCGCCCCGTCACCATTACGCTGACGCTATTCATTGCAGCTGCAGCGCATGCTTCCTCGCCTGGTACCACAGGGTTCCAGTTCTTGCGCATGCAAGTCGGGGCTCGCGCCAGCGCGATGGGGGGCACTTTTATCGCCGTGCCCGGGGATGTGCACGCGTTGTTCTACAATCCCGCCGGTCTGGCGGAAATTGGCCTGCGCACAGCAAGCCTCACCTATCTCAAACACGTGCTCGATTTCCACTCCGGCTTCGTAGGCTACGCGCAGCCCGTGGCTCCTTCGACTGTCGGGGCCGTGGGCGTCAACTATATCAATTTTGGCACGTTCAAGCGACGGGATGAAAGCGGACAGGAGCAGGGCGAGTTCGGCGCTGGGGGATTATGCGCAATCGGGGCCGTAGCCCGCAAACTGAACCCCGCACTGCTTGTCGGCCTCAGCGCCAAGTTTGTCTACGCCACCATCGACAACTACCAATCCAGTGCCTTGCTGGCCGATGCAGGCATCCTGTACCACACCCCCGTGCATGATCTGGATGTGGCGGCCGGCGTATTCAACGTGGGGACGGTGCTCTCGGCCTTTGTTGAGGAAAAGGACCAACTGCCCCTTGCTTATCGCGTGGGATTAATGAAGAGGTTGGAGCATTTACCTCTCCTGTTGGGTGGGACGGCCTATAAGTATCCAGACGACACCTGGCAGTGGTCGATTGGCGGAGAGTTCACGGTCAGCGAGGGCTTGTTCCTGCGCTGGGGGTATGACTCGATAGGCTCTGACATGGACGTGGGGGGGAGCAAGGACTACTTGGCGGGTATCTCCCTCGGCTTCGGCCTCACGTGGCGCGCGTATCGGTTCGACTACTCATTTTCCTCGATGGGGGAGGTGGGAAGCCAGAACCGTTTGACTATCAGCGGGGTGTTCTGAGCCAGTTGGGGACGGGCAATTGCTTACACGATGTACCGCCAGCGCGATCCGTATCCCGCCCGGGGGAGCGGATTTTTTGTTATGGCCGGTAATTGACGTGAGGCTTCTCGAGAACGGGCGATGAAAGGTGGAGGTGCTGACAAGGGTACCCTCGTCGCTGTGGCGATGAGCGGTGGCGTGGATAGCTCGGTGGCCGCCGCATTGTTGCTGGAGCAAGGGTATGCCGTCAAGGGGCTGACTATGCGCCTTTGGGAGGGCGCAGAAACACATCCGCAAAGCTGCTGCTCGTTGGAGGCGGTGAAAGAGGCCCAGGCTGTCTGCGAGAAGCTTGGTATTCGGCACTATATCATTGACCTGCGCCGCGAATTCGAGCGAGAAGTTGTGGCGCACTTTGTGCGGGAGTATCTGGCAGGCCGCACGCCAAATCCGTGTGTTCTGTGCAATGCCCGTATCAAGTGGGGCGAACTGCTTAAAGTGGCGATGACCCTGGGAGCCACGCATATCGCCACTGGCCATTATGCGCGTGTGGCGTTCGATCCGGAGCGCCGGCGCTTCCTGTTGCGGAAGGGGGCCGATGCCCGGAAGGACCAGTCATATGCACTCTGGGCTTTGACGCAGGAACAACTGGCGCGCACCATTTTCCCACTGGGCGAGATGCACAAGCAGGAAGTGCGTCAGCTGGCTGTCTCCTTGGGTCTGCCCACGGCAGATCGCCCGGAGAGCCAGGAGGTGTGTTTCGTGCCTGGAGGCGACTATGGTCTCTTCCTCGCCGAGCGTGCGGAGCGCATGGGCCGGACGTTGAGACCGGGGGAGGTCGTGGACGCCCTGGGCGCAGTGGTTGGGGAGCACCGGGGCTATCCTTTCTACACGATCGGGCAACGCAAGGGGGTGGGTGTCGCCTTGGGCCACCCGGTATACGTTGTGGACATACAGCCGGAGCTGAATCGCGTGCAGGTGGGCACAGCCGAGGATCTCCTGTCTTCTGGCCTGGAGGCGTCGCCGGTCAACTGGGTCTCAGAGGGCTGTCCGGAACAGGGGAAGCGCGTCACGGCCAAGATACGCTACAAAGACCCGGGTTTCGCCGCCGTGGTGGCGTATGCTGATCATGAGCGCCTCCTGCTGGATTTTGTCCGGCCCCAGCGGGCAGTCACCCCGGGGCAGTCGGTGGTGTTGTACGACGGTGACGTGGTCGTGGGAGGGGGTGTGATCTGTGGGAAGCGCAAGTGAGGGACGATGGCAGGGCCTAAGAAAGTGACGGTGCCGGTGGTGAGGGAGATGAAGCGCCGCGGGGAGAAGATCGCGGCCCTCACCGCCTACGATGCAACCATGGCCGCCCTCCTGGACGAGGCGGGCCTGGACATCATCCTGGTGGGCGACTCCGCCGCGATGGTAGTGGCCGGCTATGAGACCACTCTGCCCATGACCATGGAAGCCATGCTCTACCACACCGCCGCCGTGCGTCGAGGTGTGAAACGAGCCCTGTTAGTAGCCGACATGCCCTTCCTCTCGTACCAAGTGACTGCAGAAGAGGCAATGCGCAATGCTGGCCGCTTTTTCCAGGAGGCGGGCGCAGAGGCGGTAAAAGTGGAAGGGGGAAAAGAGGTGGTCGACACGGTCGCGCGGCTGACGGCCGCCGGCATGCCGGTGTTAGGCCACCTTGGGCTCACGCCACAGTCCATTCGCAAGTTCGGTGGCTACGTCCTTCAGGGCGCTACCCAGGAGGAAGCCGAGCGACTGGTGCGTGACGCGCGACTCCTGGAGCAGGCCGGTGCATTCGCCATCGTGCTTGAGAAGATCCCCGTGGAGGTGGCCAAGCGCATCACCGAGGCGGTGTCGGTGCCCACCATTGGCATTGGCGCGGGCCCGTACTGCGACGGCCAGATCTTGGTCACGCACGACATGCTGGGTCTCTTTGAAAAGTTTCGCCCTAAATTCGCCCGAAGGTATGCGGAACTTGGGCAGCTCATTCGCCAAGCCTGCACCGGCTACGTTGCCGATGTGAAAGCGGGTACTTTCCCCAGTCTTGAGGAGAGCTTTCAGGCAGGCGAAGAGTAGGAGGCAGACCAGCCCATGAAGATACAGGTTGTCGAAAAGGTTCGCGAGATGCAGCTCCAAGCGGACCGTTGGCGGCAGGAGGGCAAACTCATCGGTTTGGTCCCCACCATGGGCTATCTGCACGAAGGCCACTTGAGCCTAATCCGCATCGCCCGCGAGCGCGCAGATGTGGTGGTGACCAGCATCTTCGTTAACCCTACGCAGTTTGCTCCACACGAGGACTTTCAGCGCTACCCGCGCGACCTGCCCCGCGATTTGCGCCTGGCCGAGGAGGCGGGTTGCCACGTGGTCTTTCACCCCTCCGTGGAGGAAATGTACCCCGAGGGCTACCTCACGTACGTGGAGGTGGAAAAGATCACGGGGGTGCTGTGCGGGCGCTCGCGCCCCACGCACTTTCGCGGCGTCACCACCGTGGTGGCCAAGCTGTTCAACATCGTGAAGCCGCACTTGGCAGTCTTTGGGCAAAAAGATGCCCAGCAGGCGCTGGTCGTCAAGCGGATGGCTGAGGACCTGAATTTCGATCTGGAGATTGTAGTGGCGCCCATTGTGCGCGAGGCGGACGGTTTGGCGATGAGCTCGCGCAACACCTATTTGTCTCCGGCCGAGAGGGCCCAGGCCGTGGTGCTGTACAAGGCCTTGCAGCGAGCCTCCGAGTTGGTGGCCAAGGGCGAGAGGGATGCCGCACGGCTGCGAGAGGAGCTGGCACGGGTGATCCAGACGGCACCGGAGGCACGCATTGACTATGTAGCGGTGGTGAATGCCCATACATTGGAGGAAGTGGAGACGCTGCGCGGGCAGGTACTCGTCGCGCTGGCCGTGTGGATTGGCACTACCAGGCTCATTGATAACGTGCTCCTACAGGTGGATTGATGAAAAGGAAGGACGAGCGACTCGCCGCTGTAATTCTTGCCGCCGGTAAGGGCAAGCGGATGAAATCGGATTTGGCCAAGGTGCTGCATCAGGTGCTTGGGCGGCCGATGGTCATGTACGTCATCGACCAGGCTAGGGCGGTGGGGGCAGAGCCGATCATTGTGGTGGTGGGCCATCAACGGGAGCGGGTGATGGAGACGTTGCGCCACACCGGGGTGCTGTTTGCCGTGCAGGAGGAGCAACTGGGCACAGCCCATGCCGTGGCGCAGGCGGAGCCATTGCTGAAGGATTTTGATGGGGAAGTCCTCGTACTATGCGGCGATGTGCCGCTGCTTAGCCCGGCGCGCATTGAGGAACTGATTGCCGTGCATCGCCAGACTGACGCGGTAGCCACACTTCTGGTGGGGAGAACCGAGAACCCCTTCGGCTATGGGCGCATCATCCGCGACCCCCAAGGTTTTGTGGACCGGATTGTCGAGGAGAAGGACGCCACACCCGAGGAGAAGGCCATCCAGGAGGTGAATATCGGCACCTATGTCTTCGACGCGAAGGAGCTCTTTGCCACCATCCCCCTGGTCAGCAACGACAACGCTCAAGGCGAATACTACCTGCCGGACGTGGTGAAAATCATGCGCCGCCGCGGCGAGCGAGTGGCAGCGGTGGTGACGCCCGATTTTGACGAAAGTATGGGCGTGAACAGCGTGGAACAACTGCACGAGGTAGAAAGGGTTCTTCTGGCGCGCCAGCAGGGCGAAAAAAGCGGTTGACTTTGACGGCCCGTTTTGCTTAATTTGTCATAGGTGAGAGTTCATAGGACGAGGGGCCGTCCGGGGAGGCATGATGCAAACCCATCACCGCATTATCATTGGCGATGCACGGGACATGAGGGAAGTGGCTGATGAGTTGGTGCACCTCATCATCACTTCGCCGCCCTATTGGCAGCTCAAAGACTATGGGGACGAGAGACAGATAGGATTCCATGATTCCTAAGAGGACTAGATGTGGCAATACAGGTGAACCGCGCATGGGCGCATTCGGTGTCGCGCTCGCTCGTATTCTGTACCCTATGGTCTCCCGGAGGGGCCTTGCGTGGACCTTTGTCTAAGGATAATTGCCTACGCGTGGTTTCCATGCGGACAGGGGGCTTAGCCCAGAGAGGAAAGAACCCCACTATCTCGTTTGGGCGTGTCGTAAAGTCGGTGGGTCGTACATGTCGGTCACATAAGGAGAGACAAGGGTTATGCAACGATTGATAATTGTGGTGCTCATATCTTTGCTACTGCTGGGCGTGGCCAGCGCTCAGCTCAAGGAGCAGAGCAAACCCTTGGATCTGGCCAGGGAGCTGCGGACAGGAGTTACTCCCGGCGTGGGTGGATTGCTGGGGCTCGATCCTTCCAGGTTGCGCATGTCCCATTCCTATAGCCTTTCCTACTTTTCTTTAAGAGGGCAGAGCATGGCTCAGGGGTTGTACCTCAACACAATCGAATACGATGTTTCCCAGCCGTTGCAGCTGCGGTTGCAATGGGGCATAGCGCATACGCCATTCCAGAGCGCGGGCTTAAGGTCGTTGGGTCCAACAGGACCGTTTGTCTCTGGTGTTCAGCTGCAGTACCGGCCGTCCAGCAAGTTCTCCCTTGACGTGGGCTATCAGGCCCTGCCGTTCTCCTGGCGGCAATGGGCCGAGGACGACGGTCGGCGCTGGGATCCGGAACATCCTTAGGGCAGTGATGTGCCTTTGAGAGGGCTACCGCAGGCACGGTGGTGTGGAGGTCACGCAACAAGCTTCGGGGAGGAAGTACGGTGCAGAGGGCAAGAGTGTACGGCAGAAAGCGGGTGGCACCGCGGCGACCCAGCGGTCCAGGGGGCAGACGGCCAAGGACTAGCTCGACGACGCTGGTCATGGTGGTCATCATAGTGTGCGTAAATATTCTCCTCACAGGTTTCTTGATCTTTCGAGGCCTGCGGAAACTGCCGCCCACGCGGATCTCCGGACACCAGAGCCTGGACGCCGGCGTGGTCGTAGCGGTGATGAACGGCTGCGGAGTGCCTGGTGTGGCGCAACAGGTGAGCGACTACCTCAAAGCCAATCGGTTCGTGGCAAGCCATCAGAACTGGCGGAACTTTGACGTTGAACGCACCGTAGTGTTGGACCGCGTTTCCGACAAGAAGGAGAAGGCGCGTCGGGTGGCCTCGGCGCTGGGCCTGGGCAATGAGGACGTCCTTGTGCAACTTGACCCTTCGGCCGGGTGTGATGTGACGGTGGTCTTGGGACGGGACTACCAGCGGCTGGCCCCATTCCGACGGTAGGGTCTATGCGGTCGGCTGGGGAGGTTTAGAGGAGATAAATGCCGAAGCTGTTGCTCGTCTTGTATAATCTCATCGCCGTGCCGCTCTTGAAGGTAGCGGTGGGCCTTGGAAGACTGATCAACGGGAAGGTGCGGCGCGCCGTTGTGGGGCGCCGCAATCTTTTTGTGGAGTTGCCGCAGAAGCTGGCTGCGCTGGACCCGCATGCGCCGCGCCTGTGGATTCACGCCTGCTCCATGGGTGAGTTTGAACAGGCACGCCCCGTGGTGGCAGCCGTCAGGGAGCGTCTCAAGCCCGTGGCCGTGGTCTTGAGCGTCACCTCGCCCTCGGTGTACGGACACATCGACCACAAGCAAGAGGCGGACGTGGTGACCTACCTTCCTGTGGATGGACCTCTTGCGGCAAGACGCTTTGTGCGCCTGGTGCGGCCGGATGTCGCGCTGGTGGTGCGCCATGATATCTGGCCCAACCACCTGGGCCAGCTCCAGCGGTACCGCGTGCCCTCGTTGCTCATCGATGCGAGCCTGTCCCCCAAGATCGCACCCGAGACCTGGCGAGGACGGTTGGTGGGCAGGCTGCTCTACGGTGGGTTCGATTACATTCTCACGACAGCGCCCAAAGAGGTGGACCGGCTGCGCCGTGTGGCCGGAAGAAACCCGCACATCGTAACGATGGGCGACACCCGCTACGACCAGGTGCAACGCCGGGCTTTGGAGAACGACCGGGTGCTGGACCTGCAGACCCGTTTCCGCCAGGGCCCAGTGCTGGTAGCAGGGAGCACGTGGCCGGCAGATGACAAATACCTCCTGCCGGCACTAACGAAGCTTCGATCAGAGTTCCCTCAGTTGCAGGTCATCTTAGTGCCGCACGAGCCCCACCCGGAACACTTGAGCATTCTCGAAGGACAACTGGCCAACCATGGTTTGTCCTCCGTGAGACTGAGCGCATGGCGCAGTGATCCGCACGCCCCCAATGGGGTGCTAGTGGTGGACGAGATGGGGATCCTGGCCAACATTTACTCCGTGGCCGATCTGGCCTATGTCGGGGGTGGATTCACCTCTGGCGTGCACAGTGTGCTGGAACCGGCGGTCTATGGCATACCTGTCCTCTTCGGTCCGCGTCACCAGAATAGCCTGGAGGCGCTGGAGCTCGCCTCCAGGGGCGGCGGGTTTTGTGTGACAGGCACGGAGGAGATGACCGAGCGCATCACCCTCTTGCTGCGAGATGAGGGCGCCCGCATACGCGCAGGGAGAGAAGCCAGGGCGATGGTACAGGAGCGACTGGGGGCCACCGCCCGCATCGTCGACTTGGTGGAAAGCCTGCTGAAGGAGAGAAAGGCGGAACACATCGAAGGACTTGAAACCTGAATAGGAGCGCTGGCACCCGGTCTTTTGTTGACCGAACGGCACGCGCGGCATGGGGGGACGAGGTGCGACCTTGATGACGAAAAAGGGCGCATACTGACTGCCCGGAGCAATACGCGGAACTAAAGGCCCCTTTTTCTGGAAGTGCATAAGGGCCATTAACGAGGAGACGTAATGAAGATAAGAGCGTTGGAGTGGATTGACGGGAAGCTTCGGATCATAGATCAGACCAAACTGCCCGGGGAGCTTGTGTACCTTGACCTGGACACCTACGAGGGCGTTGCTGAAGCCATCGAGAGGCTGCGCATTCGGGGTGCGCCGGCTATAGGGGTGGCCGCAGCTTTCGGCGTGGTGCTGGCGGCACAAAAGGTGCCACCCTCCGAGAGGGCGCGCTTTTTCGAAGAGATAGACCGTGCCATCAATCGTCTCAAGGAGACACGGCCCACTGGGGTGAATCTTAGCTGGGCTCTGCATCGGATGCGCGCGGTGGTAGGACGGAACCCCAGTCGCCTGGTGAGCGAGATTACTCGAATGCTGGTCCGGGAAGCGCAGGCGATCATGGAAGAGGACCGGAAGATGTGCGAGCGCATCGGGCGCCATGGTGCGGCACTTTTGCCAGAGCAAGTACGCGTGCTGACCCATTGCAACGCCGGTGCGCTGGCAACCGCAGGATATGGCACAGCCTTGGGTGTACTGTATGCCGCGCGAGAGATGCGCAAGAGAGTCACCGTTTACGTAGACGAGACACGTCCCTTGCTCCAGGGCGCGCGCCTCACCGCCTGGGAACTCCTGCATGAGGGATTTGACGTCACGCTCATCTGTGATGCCACGGCAGCCTTCCTGATGCAGCAGAAGCGAGTGGACTGTGTGCTGGTAGGAGCTGACCGCATCGCTGCCAACGGGGATGTGGCGAACAAGGTGGGCACCTACAACCTGGCGGTCGCCGCACACTACCACGGCATCCCCTTCTACGTGGCGGCCCCCTCGTCAACCGTGGATCTGGAGACACCCACCGGCGCGGAAATACCCATCGAGGAGCGCAACGCAGAGGAGGTGGTCGCCGGATTTGGTGTGCAGACTGCTCCACGCGAGATTAGAGTGTACAACCCGGCGTTTGATGTTACTCCACATGAACTGGTGAGCGCTATCATCACCGAAAAGGGGGTGCTCACTCCGCCCTTTGCTGAGAAGTTGCGAAATAGTGCTTGATTTAGAGGGAGTTTTGCCGTATATTTCGCCGTCAATTTCGATTGATAGAACTCATACTACACCAAATGAAGGAGACCTAAAGATGTTGAAGCGGTTCATCGCTCTCATGGTGCTGGCAGGGGTCGGAGCGAGCCTCGTCCTTGTGGGGTGCCAGTCCAAGGAAGTCACTTCCGCCAAAGTGTACATCCAGCAAGATGACTGGGCGAAGGCCACCGAGCAGTTGGAGATGGCGGTCAAGCTCTATCCTCAGGATGCCGAGGCTCACTTCCTCCTGGGGCAGGCGTACGCACAGCGGGGCGACTTTGAGGGGATGCGCAAAGAGTTCGACGCCTCGTTGGCCATTTCGCCCCGCTTCGAGCCGCGCATCAAGCACGAGATCGAGCGGCACTGGGTCAGTTACTTCAACAACGGGGTGAAGAAGGTGAATGCCGGGCAGCTGGAAGCGGCCAAAAAGGACTTTGAAACCTGCCTGGTGATCGACCCCCAGCACTTGGAGGCGTACAAGAACCTGGGCTATACCTACGTGCAGCTGGACAGCTTGCCGCGCGCGATAGCCATGTATGAGAAGGTGGTAGAGCTGGCGCCCACTGACAAGGACGCACTTCGCTCGCTGACCTCGCTCTACATGCAGGCTGAAGAGTTCCCCCAAGTGCTCAAGGTAGCCGACAAACGCTTGGCCCTGGACCCTGGAGATGTGGACGCCCTGTCGACCAAGGCGCTCGCCTACGACTACATGGGCGAAGGTGACAAGGCCCTTGCCGAGTATGAGAGGGCCCTCGAGCAACAGCCGGAGAATACCGACCTGCTGTTCAATCTTGGCCGCCTCCATTACCTGCGTGGCGAGTACGAAAAGGCGATTGAGCAGTTCCAAAAGGTCATCGACAAGAATCCGGAAGACGCCGACGCTCTCGTGAACGTGGGCAATGCCTACTTGAGCATCGGTGACCAAATCCGGAAGCGGGCTGTGGAGGAAGAGGAAAAGGGGAAGCGCTTCACTGAAAAGGAAATTGAGGCGCTGAAAAAGGAGATCGAGAAATACCACTGTGGTGCCATCCCCTATCTGGAAAAGGCCGTTCAGATCAAGCCGGATAACGCGAATGCCTGGTACAATCTGGGCGTGGCTTATGTCAATTGTGGTCGGCGCGAAGACGGGGAGAAGGCATTCGATCGGGCTGCCGAACTGCGCAAGTGAGTTGGCGCATCACCGAAAGCTGCAAGGCCCCGTACAGGCGGGGCCTTTTTGTTACGGAGAACCGCTCGTGCGGCTATCGCTTAGTTTTCCCTTGATTTTGACGCTCGTTTGGCATAACTTAACAGCGTGCGGTGTGAGAATATCTTGAGGCCTGAGACCGTGCCAGAGGAACTAGAGGAAATTCGCGAGCGCATCAAGAGGCGGGGCGGATTGCCACGACACGTGGCCATCATTATGGATGGCAACGGACGGTGGGCCATTCAGCGGGGTCTGCCGCGAGTGGCAGGTCACCAAGAAGGCATAAACTCGGTGCGCGCGGTGGTGGAAGGTTGTGGGGAACTGGGCATCCAGGTCTTGACCCTGTACACCTTTTCCACGGAGAATTGGCGGCGCCCGCGCAGCGAGGTTTCCGCCCTCATGCGCCTGCTCCTGAAGACCATTCGCACAGAAGTCGATGAGCTGGATAGAAACAATGTGCGCCTGATGACTATTGGCCATCTTGAGGATTTGCCCCCTGCGGCCCGGCGTGGCGTGACAAATACCGTGCAGCGCCTGAGCAAGAATACCGGGTTGACGGTGAACCTCGCGCTGAGCTACGGCGGACGCGTGGAGATCGTCGATGCGGTGCGGGCAATGGTGGCTGCAGCACTGCGCGGGGAGCTGAAGCCGGAGGAGATCAACGAGCAGACCGTTTCGCGCTTCCTCTACACGCGGGACATCCCAGACCCTGACCTCCTCATTAGGACCAGCGGTGAGCTGCGCATCAGCAACTTTCTGCTCTGGCAGCTCGCGTACACCGAAATCTATGTCACCGACGTACTCTGGCCCGATTTCCGCAAGAGGGAGTTTTTCGCCGCCATTGAGGCCTATCAGCGTCGGGAACGCCGCTTCGGGCGGGTCAGCGAACAGCTTGTAAGAGGCTGACCACTCGCCGCTTGCCAAACCACCAGACCGCGGGGTACCCTCCAGTGCTTTACTCCTTTGCATCATTACCCCAATTGCGGCCCATGCGGTGGAGGGGCCACGGTACCAGGGCCGGCCACACGGCGCGGCAAAGGAACTTTGCCCGAAGGGGCCTGGTTTAACGGTTGGTTTTTTGCGCAATGAGGTTTTCTCCAGGGCACCATGCGTGAACGTCGATGGGTCCTGCTGGTACTTGTAGTGCTGGCTCTGACAGCCGGATTCTTGTACTACGGATGGCGGATCAGCGGCGCAAGCCAGCGGATTTACAACCTCGTGATGGACACGGCCAGGCCCGCGTTGGGCCAGGGTTTTACGCTGGGTAGCGTAGAGGTCGGATTCGGTACCCTGCACCTGCGCGATGTTCGCCTGCAGCGGGCCGCTTACTCTGTGCAGATTGATGACGTGCGCCTGGGCTTCAGCCTCGTACGCCTCCTCCTGAAGGGCAAAGAGTCTGCGCAACTGGGCGGCGATGCCCTTTTGATCAACCCTCGGGTGAGTTTCCTGCGACAGCGACTCCCTCTTAATCAGAGCGAGGACAGAGTAGGGACTTCCCAAGGCCCCGCGCCGCTTTCAGGGGGGAGCGGACCTTTTACCCTGCTGCGAAGAGTGACCGTAACCGGCGGGGAGCTTGTCCTGGTGGATACTGCCGCTTCTCCGGTGACTCTGGTGCGGGAGGTAGAAGGTGTGCTTGCCGCTGAGGGCAGGTCCCAAGCCTCACTGCACCTTACTGGCAAGCCGTTTACTTCGCGAGGCGGGTCGGTAGAACTCCGCGGTCTTATCGACCTTGACGGACTGCGTTTGCGGCAGGGTGAGCTGGCTCTCCGTGGCTGGGACCTCTCCAAACTGCCGCTGTCAGATCATGGCATTCCCCTTACGGACGGAAAGCTTCAGGGGAGTTGCTCGGTGTGGCCTGACTCCGCAACGGGCTCTGCCTTGCGGCTCGCCTGTGACCTGCAGCTGACGGACGCTAAAGTGACTCTGGGCGAGCGCACACTGGTGATGGAGGAGGGTACGGTTCAACTCCGGGGCAGCACCGAGGAGCTCGTGGTGGAGGCGCGAGGGCGGTTGCCAAATCAGGCAGAATTGAGCCTCAACGGGACCGTCGCCGAGCTGGTGCACCCCCGCGTGCAGCTGACGCTCGCGGGCCGGAACCTTGACCTGGCTGAGTTGGCGCCCTTTGCCTTTGGGGGAGGCAAGAGTAGACTGAGGGGGTTCTTCACGGGAGAGGTAGCCGTACGCGGCGGCCTGGATTCGTTGCGGGGGGAGGGGTGGGTCGCCTCGCCGCGGATGTGGTTTGATAAGATGGAGGTGAGACAGGCCAAGGCCGAATTTGCCTACAGCGATTCGGTGGTCAGGATTCGCGCGCTACGGGCATCGGCCGTTGGCAACGCGTGGCAAGGGAGCGGCAGTCTGACTCTGACGCGGAACGGCCCTACCATCCGAGCTTCCCTCAAGGCAAAGGGGGATGTAGCCCAGGAGTTGAGACGGTTGCTCGGGGTACACATCAGCTCTTGTCGTGATTCCGCGACGGCAGAAATGGGTGGGACCCTGACTGCGCCATGGGTGCAGGCCGGTTTTGCGCTCACACTGGGGGATTCCGGTGCGCGCGCGGTGCAGGTGCGCGGGAACCTGTCCTACGCCACGGGGCGGCTGGAGGTGGATGCAGTTGGCGACGACGATCTCCATGTCCGAGGATGGACCCAGGCTCGGCAGGTTTTTGCCGAAGGGCGCAACCTCCACGTGCTTGTCGCTTCCTTGTGGCCCAAGCTTGTTCCGGAAACCGTGCGGCGCCACGTGGAATTCGACATGGCACTCCAAGGAACGCCCGACAGTCTGCAGACCCGAATGGAAGGGCGATGGCGAGATGCAAACGACCTGGTACACCCCTTGGTGCTCCTTACCGGCGAGCTGCAAGGCCTCAGGGAACAGCGCACGTGGCGCAATGCTCTGCGCCTTTTCCCCGATCGGGTGGATGAGACGCCTGGACAGTTGGAAGTTGTCTTTAGAAAGCGGGGTGTGGAAATCAGCAAGTTGACGCTGGGTTCCTCAGTAGGGGCATGGCTTAAGCTTGATCGGGGAAAGCTGCAGGGTGACGTCCGCGTGCGCGGGGCGCGTATCGAGAAGCTCACCTTTGTGCCCGACTCGCTGGTCCGTGGCGAATTGAACGGCGAAGTGGCCTTCGCGGGGTCACTCCAGGCACCGCAGGTGAAGGGGGCAGTGGCCTTCAGCGATGCCTATTTTCACGGCGAGGGACCGTTCGCTGGGGCCTTGAGCTTCCGCACAGAGGGCTCGGCTCTGCGGGTAGAGGAGCTCGCCGTCAAGGACGGCGAACGGGAGGTGGTGCGGGGCGAGTTCTCCCTTGACGCCTCTGGCAGGGTTAGCCGTCTATCGGTCTCTGGCCAGGGCATAGACCTGAACAGAGCTTTCGCCGCTTTCAGCGGCTTGAGGGACGTTGTCCGAGGAGAGGCCAACCTGCAGGTTAAGGCCGAGGGTGCGTCGGACGGTCTTGATGTTTCGGCAGAAGTTCAAGTGCTAAAGGGGAAGGTTTTTGGTGTCGGCATCGATACGCTTCACCTGTCGGTGGCTGGCAGACCGGATTCGGTACCCGATCAAGCGCGGGGCGCTCAATACGCGCGCCTGCGCACCCTGCGGCTGGTGCGAAATGATGGGTTCAGCGTGCAAGCGCAAGGAGCCCTGCCCCTGGACCTGGAAGAGCCGCTGGCCGTGGAGGCTGAAGGAAAAGGCGATCTGCTTCGACTCTTGGCCAGTTCAGGCGGCTTTGTCAAGGAAGGAAAGAGCCGGTGCGCTGTGCGTCTGCGCCTCGGTGGCACCTGGAGCAGCCCACGTCTCGAGGAAGGCGAGTTGACGCTGGAAGACGGCGAACTTAGATGTGCATCAATCGTGCCCGTTATCAAGCAACTCAAGGGCACCATGCGCCTTCGCCCGGAGAGTCACTTTGTGGAACTTGTTGAGCTGCGTGGGCTCATGGGCGGCGAACCCTTTGTGATCTACAATGTGCCTTCGGTGGGGAAAGGCTACCGTCGCTCCCTGCTGCCCTTCGAACTCGAGGAACTGGGCGTCAGTTTGGGCATCCTGGTCATCGAGACTTCGCCGGACGGCATAGTGCTGAACATCCCGGGACTGATGGAGCAGGGGGAGTATGGCCGTTTCCAGCTGCTGGGGTATGGTGCTGAGGACCGCTTCTGTGTGGCTGGCCCACCGGAGCGTCCGGTGGTGTACGGCACCATGGTGCTGCACGGTGTCGAGTTTGCCTATCCCTTCAATGAGAGCGGAGGAGTGAGCAGCCATTTGACCCAGGTCCTGGAGGGGGTGGACTGGGACCTGCGAGTGGTGCCCGGTACCAACACGCGCTACGTCAAGAAGTTGCCAGGGGCATTAGACAACGTGTACGTAACGTTGGACCTGGACGAGCGCTACGGCGGATTGCACTTCACCGGAAGGGTGAGCGACGAGACCTTTCGCGTAGAGGGGGAACTGAAATCCACGCGCGGAAGCGTGGAGTACCTGGACATGAACTTCCGTCTTGAGCAGGCGGGCATTGAATTCGATCGCAACACCTTGATTCCGATCGTCTACGGCAGAGCCTACACCACCGTCGCGGACTCCAATGGCATCCCCTGCCAGATCTACCTGACGCTGGCCACGGTCGATCGCGCTCTGGAAGGCCGCAAGGTGGACGAACGGGTGCTGGACCAGCGATATCGGGCACGGTGGGATGAACTCCGCTTCCAGCTGTCCTCCGACAATGCCTCCTTGGGGAGCACCGAAGCCCAGCTCCTGGCCAGTCTGGGCTACACACCGGATCGGCTGCGGCAAAAGACTGTGGACGTCATCGGCATCAGCGCGGACAACCTGGTTTTCCGGCACCTCTTCCGCCCCTTCGAACGACGCTTGGAGAACTACCTGGGATTGGACGTGGTCCGTCTGAGCTCTCGTTTAACCCGCAACTTCATCGAGATGAACCTGGCCAGCTCAGTGCCTATTCCGAGCAAGCTCTACCTGCTCCGCAGCACACGGCTGACCGTGGGCAAGTACTTGAGCGATGACCTGTACCTGGTCTACACCGGCCAACTGGAATCGGGGCTTGATTATCGCTATCAGGTGCCCGGGCTTGGGCTGCACCACACCTTCGGTCTTGAGCTGCGCCTGAATCCCAAGCTGTTGATCGAGATGGAATACGACTACGACGGCCTCATGCTCTGGCGCAAGGACGACACCAGATTCTGGATCAGGCACTGGTTCCCCTTCTGACCGGGGTAGAGAGCGGCAGTTTTTCCCTTGGCAATTTTCTCGGGATTTTGTACATTGTGCGCAGAGAGGAGATCATGGAGTGCATGAGCGAGGAATGAAAAGAACACTGGTTGTCGGACTTGTGCTCATCGCTGTGCTGTTTCAAGGCGTAGTGGTTTTTGGCCAGACCGGCCGCCGCAGCGTCAAGTTACTCGGTCTGTCTGTGGAAGGCAACAAGACCGCCGACGGCAACATGATCCGCCTGAGCTCCGGCTTGACGGTGGGTAGCCAGATCACGAGCGACGACATCCAGAACGCCATCCGTCAGCTCTGGAGCCTGGACATTTTTTCCGACGTGCAGATCCTCTTGGACCGCGAGGTGGCTGACGGGGTGTTTTTGAGCATCAAGGTGAGCGAATACCCGCGCCTGGAAAGGGTGGAGCTTGAGGGGAATAAGAAGCTCAAGAAAGAAGAAATCGACGGTAAGCTCAACTTCTATCGTGGCCAGGTGATGAGCCAGCGAACCTTGCAGCGCGCCCGCAAGAAGCTTAAGGACGCGTACAAGGAGAAGGGGTACTTGCTGGCAAAGATCGACATGCAGGTGCGCCCAGCCGAGACTCCGGACCGGGTCGTGGTGCGGGTGGTCATCGACGAAGGGAAAAAGGTTCAGATCAAGAAGATCGACTTCTATGGAAACGTGGCCTTTGATGACGGCAAATTGCGCAGGCAGATGAAGGGGACCAAGGAGGATCGCTGGTGGCGTGGCGCCGATTTTGACCGGAAAAAGTATGAGGAAGACCTGGACAAGGTGGTCGAGTTTTACCACAACCACGGCTACCGCGACGCGGAGGTGCTGCGCGACTCTGTCTACTACGGCACTGCCGGCGACGACATGTACATCGCCATCTGGGTGCACGAAGGCAAGCAGTACCGGTTCGGGACCATCACCTGGGAAGGCAACAAGGTCTACACCGAGGAGGAGCTGGCGCGGCTGTTGGACTTTAAGGAGGGGGACATCTACGACAAGGGGAAACTGAACAAGGCGGTGTTTGAGAGAATCGGTGGCTTGTATTACGACAACGGCTATATCTATGCCAATATCAGCCCAAAAGAGCGGCCGGTGGGCGAGGACCGGGTGGATGTACACTTTGTGGTGATGGAGAACGACCAGGCGCACATTCACAAGATTCACATCACCGGGAACACCAAGACCAAGGAGAAGGTTATTCGCCGCGAGTTGCGGATTCGTCCTGGCGAGGTCTTTAACCGCGATCTGCTGATTCGGAGCCAGCGCGAAGTGTACATGCTCAACTACTTCGCCAATGTGGAACCGAAAGTGCAGCCGGTGGACGAGAAGAAGGTGGACGTGGAGTTCAAGGTTGAAGAAAAGTCCACCGACACCGCGAACATGTCGGCCGGGTGGAGCGAACGCGACAAGATGATCGGCAGCATCGGCGTGTCCATGAATAACCTCTTCGGCAATGGCCAGCGCCTGAGCTTTGACTGGAACTTTGGGCGGAGCTTCCGGTCGTTCATGATCAGTTTCACTGAGCCGTGGTTGTTCGACACACCGACGTTGGCCGGGTTCAGTTTCTACGACACCAAGCGGGACCCGCTTTACATCGGCTACCGTCAGCGCAGCCGGGGTGGTTCGCTCCGCGTGGGGCGGCGCTTCCGCTGGCCGGACAACTACTTCCGCGGCGACTGGATCTTCGCTGTGGACCAAACGCAGCTTTCCGACTTTTTGCCCATTCTGCTCGAGACTAACCCCTACTTCAGGCGTTACGAAGAGATGGGGCCACTGACGAGCCGAAGCATTGCGCAGATCATTTCGCGCAATAGCCTGGACCACCCGGAATTCCCCCGCAGGGGCTCGCAGGTGACGCTGCAGACCCAGATCGCCGGTGGCCCTTTAGGCGGCAATGTGGGCTACCACAAGCATCAGTTCTCCAGCGACTGGTTCTTGCCCACGTTTTGGCAGCTGATCCTGCACTTGGGCCTTGAGGCGGGCTACATGGATGGATTTGCCCGTGACTCGCGCATCCCATACTTGGACTTGTTCTTCATCGGTGGCGAGGGTATGTCGCGCTCCACACCCCTGCGAGGCTATCAGGATCCCCTTGCCGGGTATGCGAGCGCCATGGGCGACCGTGTCCTGCTTAAGTACACGGCAGAGCTCCGTCTGCCCATCGTGCCCAATCCCACTGTGTTTGCCCTGCTCTTTGCCGAAGCGGGCAATACCTGGCCGACGATGACGCGGTGCGACCCGAATGACCTGAAACGGTCAGTGGGCTTTGGCGCGCGTGTGTACATGCCCATGATCGGCATTCTGGGCTTCGACTATGCGTATGGCTTTGATAATGTCGACGCCAGGACGGGCGAGCGACGCGGCAGGTGGGTGCCGCACTTTGTGTTTGGCCGAGGATTTTAGACATCGAGGAGTAAGGAGGGCCGTGCTGACAACTGCCGACGGCCGTAGTTGTGAGGATTTAGGCTTAGGGAGGTAAAGGTGAAGACACGTGTGGTTGCTCTGGTGAGTGCTCTTTTGGTCGTGGCAATGGCTGTCCCCGGGGCCTGGGCGCAGAAGATGAAAATCGGCTACATCAACTCCCAAAAGATACTCCGAGAGTACAAGGAGGCACAGGACGCCCAGAAAAAGTTTGACGAGATCAACGCAGGGTGGGAGGCCCAGGTGAGGGAGATGCAGCGCCAGTTGCAGGAGCTCTCCGACCAGCTGGAATCGCAGAGCCTGCTGCTCAGCGAGCAGCGCAAGCAAGAGAAGCAGCAGGAGATTCAGAACCTCTACATGAGCATCCAGCAGTTCCAGATGGAGAAGTGGGGCCAGAATGGCGAGGCCTTCCGCAAGGAACGCGAGCTCATGGAGCCGATCATCAATGCGGTCACCGCGGTAATCAAGAAGATCGGCGAGGCAGAGGGCTTTACCTACATCTTTGATGGCGTCAACGGCAATATTGTCTATGCCGCGCCTGACCAACCTGATCTTACCGATCGGGTGATCGAGGAGCTCAACAAGAGCGTGAAGACGACCGGGTCCAAGGGGTAGGTCGACCAAGCCGGCGGACCGCCAATGACAATGACCTTGGCAGACATCGCCGCGCACGTGGGAGGCACGGTGAGCGGGGACGGGGGGGTGCGCATTCACGGCCTTGGCAAGATCCAGGATGCCCACGAGGGCGAGTTGACTTTCTTAGCCAACCCCAAATATGCCAAGTTCGTGACCTCCACCCGGGCGTCGGCGATCATTCTGGCTGAGGACTTTCAGGGCCCATGCCCAATTCCTGCCATTCGCGTCAAGGACCCGTACTTTGCGTTTCTGAAAGCCGTCCGCCTTTTTAACCCCCCGGAAGAGACATTGCCGCCTGGCGTGCACCCCTTGGCCGTGGTGGACGAGTCGGCAGTCCTGGGCCCGGGCGTGGCCGTAGGACCTCTGGCGGTCGTAGGGCGCAACGTACGACTGGGGCGAGACGTGAAGATTTACCCAGGCGTGGTGCTCTACCCGAACGTGACCGTTGGAGACGACTCGGTTATTCATGCCAACGTAACGGTGCGCGAGGGGGTGCAGATCGGCCGCCGCGTCATCATCCACAGCGGTGCCGTGCTTGGTGCTGACGGCTTCGGCTTCGTCTACGAAGAGGACCATTACGAGAAGCTCCCCCAAACCGGCACGGTAATCATCGAGGACGATGTGGAGATCGGGGCCAATACGACCATCGACCGGGCCACGCTTGGGGCGACCATAATCCGTCGTGGTGCTAAGTTGGATAATCTCATCCAGATCGCGCACAACGTGGAGGTGGGCGAGCACACCGTCATCGCCGCCCAGGCAGGCATTTCTGGCAGCACGCAGGTGGGCAAGCGGGTGAAGATCGGTGGACAGGCCGGCTTCGTGGGGCACATCCATATTGGGGACGACAGCATTATCGGCGCCCAAGCCGGAGTGGCCAAGGACGTGCCACCAGGCGTGTTCGTCACGGGCTACCCTGCGCGCGAGGTGACCAGCTACCACCGCTCATTAGCAGCCCTGGCCAGACTGCCGGAACTCATCAAAAGGGTCAGGGCGCTGGAGAAGGAGGTGGAACGCCTGCGTGGCATGCTCGGCCACCAGGACACGTGAACCACAGCTTGTGAGGACAAGACGTTCATGTTGCGGCAACAACAGACGATCAAGAGGGCAATCTCCTATTCAGGGGTCGGCCTGCACACCGGGAGCAAGACCAAAGTCACGTTCAAGCCGGCGCCGGTCAATAGCGGCATCCGTTTCAAGCGCGTGGATTTGGAAAATTCGGTGGAGATTCCCGCGGACATCGACCACGTGGTGGACATCTCCCGGGGCACGACCTTGGGACTGGGCGATGTGCGCATCCACACCGTGGAGCACGTGTTGGCCGCCATCGCCGGCTTGGAGATCGACAACATTCTGGTGGAGATCGATGGCAACGAACCCCCGGTGGGAGACGGCAGCGCCATGCCCTTTGTGAAGGTACTGCTGGACGCTGGCCTGGTACAACAAGATTCCCCCAAGGACTACCTGATCATCGATCGCACCCTGACCTACAGCGACCCGGCCAACGGGGTCGACCTGGTTGTGGTCCCCTCCGATGAATTTCGCATCACCTTCATGGTGGACTATAAAAACCCGGCCCTGGGCACGCAATACACCTCCATGTACTCGTTGAGCGATGAATTTGTCAGCGAGTACGCGCCAGCCCGCACCTTTTGCTTCCTGCACGAGGTGGAAGAGCTGTGGGAAGCGGGCCTCATCAAGGGTGGCAGCCTGGACAACGCCATTGTCATCTGCGACCGGCAGATGAGCGACGAGGAGCTGGAAGCGTTGCGCCGCAAGCTCAATCTGAGCGAAGACATCACTCTCGGCAAGAATGGCATTCTCAACGGACGGGAGCTGCGCTACCCTAACGAACCCGTGCGGCATAAAGCCCTGGACCTGATCGGCGATCTGGCGCTCTTGGGGGTGCCGTTGCGGGCCCACGTGTTGGCGGCCCGCTCCGGCCATGCCGCGAACGTGGAGCTGGTCAAACGCATCCGCAAAGAATACAAAAAGCAGCTCATCAAGGCCAAGTACCAGAAGACGTCGGTCGAAGGCCTGGTGATGGACATAGACGGGATTCAGCGCATCTTGCCCCACCGCTACCCCTTCTTGCTAGTGGACAAGATTGTGGACCTGATCCCGAAGGAGAAGGTGGTCGGGGTCAAGAACGTGACCGTGAGCGAATGGTTTTTCCAAGGGCATTTTCCCGGCCGGCCCATCATGCCCGGTGTCCTCATTCTGGAGGCGATGGCGCAGGTGGGAGGCCTGCTCATGTTGGATGCCGAGGATGATCCCGTGGGCAAGCTGGTCTACTTTGCGGGTATCGACAATGTTCGGTTCCGGAAGCCGGTGCTGCCTGGGGATCAGCTCGTGTTCGAGGTGGAGATTGTAAAGTTCCGGAAGGCTCTGTGCAAGATGGCCGGAAAGGCTTTTGTGAGTGGCGACTTGGTCTGCGAGGCTGAATTCTCCGCAGCAATTGTGGACGAGACGCTGGTGCCGCACAGGGAGTAGCAGAGGAGGAACGCGACTGACCACCATTCATCCCACTGCACTGGTTGATCCTGCTGCTGAGTTGGGCCACGGCGTGTCCGTGGGCCCGTTTTCTGTCATCGAGAAAAATGTCATCATTGGGGACGGAACCACGATCGGTTCCCACGTGCTCATCGCCTCGGGGACGCGCCTGGGCAGGGACTGCCGTGTTCACCACGGGGCAGTGTTGGGCACAGTGCCGCAGGACCTCAAGTTCGGCAACGAAGAGACCACACTGGAAATTGGCGACCGAACGGTGATCCGCGAGTACGCCACGCTCAACCGCGGTACCAAGGAGCACTGGAAGACGGTCGTTGGCAGTGACTGCCTGCTGATGGCCTACATCCACGTGGCCCACGACTGCACGGTGGGAAACCACGTGATCATGGCCAACGCGGCCAATCTGGCGGGCCACGTCACCGTGGAGGACTGGGCGACCCTAGGTGGGTTGCTGGCCGTGCACCAGTTTGTGCGCATCGGGTGTCATGCCTTTGTGGGCGCCGGATGCAAGGCGATGAAGGATGTGCCCCCGTACGTCCTGGCCATGGCTGAGCCGCTGCAGTTTGCAGGGCTCAATTCTGTGGGGTTGCGCCGGCGGGGATTTTCCCAGGAGACCATGGCGTTACTCAAGCGCGCCTACCGCCTCCTTTATCGGTCCAATCTCAACGTCAGTCAGGCGCTGGCGCGCATCCGCGAGGAACTGCCGCAGACTGAGGAGATCCAACACGTCGTGCGCTTCATCGAGGGGAGCAGGCGCGGGATCATCTGATGATGGGCGGGTCGGCACGGGTGGCGGAGCGCTGGCGCTTTCTGGACACAGGGCCCGGAGCAGGTGCCTGGAACATGGCGGTGGACGAGGCGCTCGCCAGTGAGGCGGCGGCCGGACAGGGGCCACCCACTCTGCGCGTGTACTGGTGGCGGCCGGCGTGTATCTCCTTGGGTTATCACCAACACCTGGAGGAGATCGACCTGGAGCGCTGCCGCGCCGATGGGGTCGAGGTGGTGCGCAGGCCCACCGGCGGGCGCGCCATTCTTCATGATGAGGAACTCACGTACTGCGTAGTGCTGCCTGCGTCAAGTGTGCATTACCACGAGGAAATCCCCCGCACCTACGAAGTGCTCAGCAGGGCCCTGCTTCAGGGGTTGCATAACCTCGGGGTAGTGGCGCAGTTCGAGCGCGCGCCGCACAACGAGCGGGACTACCGTCGGGGTGAATTCTCGGTGCCTTGTTTTTCCAGCTCGGTGCGCAACGAGATCTTGTGGCAGGGGCGCAAACTGGTGGGGAGCGCGCAAAGGCGGTTCGAGGGTGCCATTCTTCAACACGGCTCCATTCTTCTCGGCAGCGCCCACCTGCGCCTGGTGGACTACTTGGCAGGGTTAGATGAGGCGGGTCGGAGGCGCTATCGTGAGTTTCTGCAACGCAGGACGGTGGCCGTGGACGAGATCGCTGGGCGGCCGGTGGGCTTCGAGGAAATGGCCACGGCGCTGGCCCGCGGGTTCGAACACACTCTGGGGATATCCCTGGAGCGCGGAACGCTCACTGCTGCAGAGGTGACCAGGGCTAAGCAGCTTCTGGCCAAGTACCAGGACCCAAACAGGAGGTGACCATGCGTACACTGGCCGTGGCGGTGCTGGTAGCGGGGGCAATGCTCGCTGTGCCGCATGCGCGGGCACAGAATTTCTACGTCGGCCCACAAGACGTCGATCAGGTGTTAGAGCTCTTTAGTTCCCTCTCCGCAGGAGGGACATTCCACACGGCAGACCTACACGGCATCCTCGGCCTGGATGTGGGCCTGCGCGGGGTAGCCGTGTTTGTGCCGGATGAGTACAAGGCCCTCAGGCAAGGCCCATTCGAGAATGTGGACTTTGTCGGGCTGCCCTTTGTCCATGCCAGCGTCGGCTTGCCCTTTAGGTTGGAGGCGATGGGCAGATTCTTCCACTATCCCCTGGGGGAGGAGCCAACACGCGGTGGCGTGACGCTTGCCGGTGTGGGCCTGAAGTACGGCCTGCTGCAGGGACCACTGCTGCCCAAGGTGGCGCTCATGGTCGCCTACCACGCCTTTTTCGTGCCGGAAGAGTACAGCTTTGGCACAGTGAGCACGGTGAGCCTGAAGGCAGTCATCAGCAAGGGAGTGCCGTTCATCACGTTCTATTCCGGCGTCGGGGTGGACCGAACTTCGCTGGAGCTGGATTACCAAGGGGTGACGGGCAGCTATGCTTCGACCAATCTGCACGGCAATGTGGGCGTGACCATCAGGCCTTTGCCGCTGGTGTACGCCAACATCGACTATATGTTCGCCGAAGAGTTTGCCGGGTTCAACGTCGGCGTCGGGGTGACCATACGTTGACCCGTGGGGTGCGGCCGGCGTGAAGAGGCTGGCTATTCTTGGTTCGACGGGTTCCATCGGCCGTAGCTGCCTGGAAGTGGTGGATGCGTTGCCGGGGGAGTTTGCCGTCACCTACTTGGCCACCTGGGATGACGCCGAAGTGGTGGCGGAGCAGGCATCCAAGTACCACCCACGCGCAGTGGCCATCGCCAGCGGCCGATGCCCTGAACAGGTGCGGCAAAGCTTGCGGCGCAGCGGTGTGGAGCTCTGGGTGGGGCAGGAGGCCACGGCCCAGGTGGCAGCTGCCGGGGACTATGACCTCCTGGTGAATGCAGTGGTGGGGGCGGCCGGGCTGTTGCCGACCCTGAACGCCATTGACCAGGGCAAAAATGTGGCGCTGGCCAACAAGGAGACCCTGGTGGCCGGTGGGGAGCTGGTGATGACCAGGGCGGCAGAGCGGCGGGTGCGCATTATCCCCATCGACAGCGAGCACAGCGCCATATTCCAGTGCCTGATGGGTGAGGAGCGCAGCGCGGTGCGGCGGCTTATCCTTACCGCCTCAGGCGGACCGTTTCTGAACCTGGAGCCGGCTCGGCTCAAGGATGTGACGGTGGAACAGGCCCTGGCCCACCCGAACTGGCGTATGGGGCCGAAGATCACCATTGACTCGGCGACGATGATGAACAAGGGGCTGGAGGTGATCGAGGCACACTGGCTCTTTGCCATGCCGGTGGAGCAGGTGGAGGTGGTGATTCACCCGCAGTCGATCGTGCACTCGATGGTGGAGTTTGTGGACGGGTCGGTGAAGGCGCAATTGGGGGTGCCGGACATGCGCATTCCCATCCAAGTAGCGCTCACCTATCCGCAGCGACTTCCCACCTCTTGGCCGCGCCTGGACTTTTCCCGTCAGCTGCGCCTGGACTTTCTTCCCCCTGAGCCCGGTAGGTTCCCCTGCCTTGAGCTTGCGTACCGAGCCGTGCGCGAGGGGGGAACCATGCCTGCGGTGATGAACGCTGCCAACGAAGTGGCCGTCGCAGCGTTTCTGTCCCGGCGGCTCAGCTTCGACCGCATCCCCTGGCTTATCGAACAGACCATGGCGGCGCACCAGGGGGTGGCTCGGCCACAGGTGGAGGACATCCTTGCGAGCGATGCCTGGGCGCGACAGTTCGCAACACGCCTGCAGGGAGAGTGACCAAGCCCGCCGCCAGCAGTGAATTCTCCCGAAATGTGGGCCTGAAAAGCAGAGCGAGACGATGATAATCAAGATTCTGACCACTGTTGCGTCTTTCGTGTTCGTCTTCGGGGTGCTGGTCTTTGTGCACGAGCTCGGCCATTTTTTGGCCGCGCGGCTGGCGGGTATTCGTGTGGAACGCTTCTACCTGGGGTTTGATCTTTTTGGCCTGCGGCTGTTGCGCTTCCGTCGTGGCCAAACCGAATACGGTGTGGGACTGTTGCCGGTGGGCGGGTACGTGAAAATGGCCGGCTTCATCGACGAGAGTCTGGACACGGCGGCCACAGGGGCTCCCGATGAATTCATGTCCAAGAATACCTGGCAAAAGATGTACGTCTTGAGCGCCGGGGTGCTGATGAATTTGCTGTTTGGGTTCTTGGTGTACACGGTGCTTTCCTTCGGGGCCCGGGTGCCAGAAAGGCGATCCGCGGTAGACGCCGAGCACCTGCCGGCGGTGGTGGGGGAGGTGATCCCCGGTATGCCCGCCGCCGCCGAGGGAATGACCCGCGGGGCGGTGATCCTGCAGGTGGACGGCACGCCGGTGAAGAGCTGGGGCGAGCTTACCAGGCGCATTCACTCCTCGGCAGGACGCGAACTGACGCTCACCTGGCGCCAAGGCGATTCCACCATCACCCGCACGTTGGTGCCCAGGAGCTCATGGTCCCTACAGGGATGGTCGCTGCGCCCTATCGGTCTTATCGGCATTGGCCCGCGCGTGGAAGAGGCAGACATTGGTCCCTATCGCCGCGTGCGACCATGGGAGGCAGTGTCCCTGGGTTTTGCCCAGACCAGCTACGCCTTCCGCATGACCTTCGCCAGCATCAAGGGCATCGTCACCATGCAGGTGTCGTGTGCGGAGGTGGCGGGTCCGCTGGGCATTGCGCGCATCTCGGCAAGCTCTGGACAGCGCGTGGCCGAGGCGGTGCGCCAGCGACAAGGGGTTGCCCAGGCTGCTGGTCAACTCTTCTCGCTGGTGGCGTTGTTCAGTGTAACCTTAGCCCTCATCAACATTCTTCCTGTCCCCGCGCTCGACGGTGGGCATCTGGCGGTAGTGGTCATCGAGGGCATCCGGCGCAAGCCGCTCCCCGTAAAACTCCGGGTGGGCATTCAGTGGATCGGCATGGTCCTCATCTTTGTCCTTTTCATACTCCTCACCTACAACGACGTGACGCGGAAGATGCCCTGAGCAGTGGAAAGCTGGCAGGTGTATTGAGGGAGGGAAAATAATGCCTTGACTGGTTGCGGCGTTTTTGGTAATTTTCCTTGCCCTTGATGGCGCGGCAGGTGCCAGGAGGGGGCAGAGGTACGGCAAGAGGCACAAGGAGCGGACACGAGGGAGGTGACTGATGAAGCTGGCAGAGCGAATGCGCAACCTTGGCACTGAAACGGCCTTTGAGGTCCTGGCTAAAGCAAAGGCTCTGGAAGCAGAGGGCAAGGAAATTATCCACCTGGAGATCGGCGAGCCTGATTTCGACACGCCTGAGCACATCAAGGAGGCCGCAATCAAGGCGCTGCGGGATGGCAAGACTGGCTACTGCCCCGCGGCGGGGATCAAAGAGCTCCGGGAGGCCATCGCCGCCGACGCGGGCGCACGACGGGGACTCTCCGTGTCACCCGAAGAGGTGGTGGTTACGCCGGGAGCAAAGCCCATCATGTATTTTGTGATTACCGCCCTGGTCGATCCTGGCGATGAAGTGCTCTACCCCGATCCGGGTTTCCCCATCTACGAGTCGGTCATCCGCTTCGTCGGGGGCAAGCCAGTGCCTATCCCTCTACGCGAGGAGCGCAAATTCAGTTTTGATATAGACGAATTTCGCGCACTGGTCAGCGACAGAACAAAGCTCATTATCCTCAATTCGCCACAGAATCCCACCGGCGGGGTATTGAGCAAGGGGGACCTGGAGGCGATCGCCGAGGAGGCCATGGCGCGCGACATTTTTGTCCTGTCCGACGAAGTGTACAACAACATCCTCTACGAGGGGACGTTCTTCAGCATCGCCTCCCTGCCGGGGATGCGCGAGAGGACGGTCATCTTGGACGGTCTGTCAAAGACTTACGCCATGACTGGCTGGAGGCTTGGCTACGGTGTGATGCCGCGCGAGCTGGCGCGCCATGTGGAACGGCTCACCATCAACACCGTCTCCTGCACCTCGCACTTTAGCCAGTACGGAGCCATCGCTGCCATCACCGGTTCCCAGGAACCGGTGGCCGCGATGGTGGCTGAATTCCGTCGTCGCCGCGATTTCATTGTGGCGGGCTTGAACAAGATCAAAGGCGTGCACTGCGTGATGCCGCAAGGGGCATTTTACGCCTTTCCCAACATTAAGGGTACAGGTTTCAGCTCCAAGGAGTTGGAGCGACGCCTCCTGGAGGAGGCAGGGGTGGCCACCCTCTCTGGCACTGCGTTCGGCCGCTACGGGGATGGCTACCTGCGGTTGTCTTACGCAAACTCCTTGGAGAACATCGAGCGGGCCCTGGAGCGGTTCGCGGCTCTGGTGTCGTGATAGCCGCGCTTCATTGCGCCTAGAAATGGTTGGATACTGCGGAACAGGAAGGATGGAAGATATGGAACCGAAAAAGACCGGCCTGTATGAGGTGCACAAGCGACTGAACGCCAAGTTGGTCCCGTTTGCCGGCTACTGGATGCCCATTCAGTACACGAGCATCGTGAGTGAACATCGGCGCGTGCGGGCCACAGTGGGCGTGTTCGACGTGTCGCACATGGGTGAGTTCATCATCCGCGGCCCACGGGCATTGGAGTTCCTGGAGCGCATGACCATCAACCAGGTGAGCGCGTTGGAAGTGGGGCGGGTGCAGTACTCGGCAATGTGCTACCCCGATGGCGGTATCGTCGATGACCTGCTGGTGTATCGCTTGCCCGACCACTACATGATGGTGGTGAACGCCTCCAATCTGGAGAAGGATTTTTCCTGGCTTCTGGAGCATCTGATCGGCGATGTGAGCCTGGAGAATGTGAGCGATGACATTACCCTGCTGGCGGTGCAGGGCCGCTACGCTCAGGCGACGCTGCAGAAGCTGACCAGCGTGGACCTGAGCACAATCAAGTACTACTGGGCGCAGCGCGGGCGGCTAGCGGGTGTGGATATGCTCATCTCCCGTACCGGCTACACAGGGGAGGACGGGTTTGAGATCGGATTCGACCGTGCCTACTCCGAACAGGTGTGGGATGCGGTCATGGAGGCAGGCAAGGAGTTCGCCATCGAGCCCATCGGCTTAGGGGCACGGGATAGCCTGCGCCTGGAGATGAAGTACTGCCTGTACGGCAACGACATTGACCAGACTACCAACCCCTTGGAGGCTGGACTTGGCTGGATCACCAAGCTTCAGAAGGGAGATTTCATCGGCCGGGAGGCCCTGGTGCAGGTGAAAGCGCAAGGGGTGCGCCGGAAGCTGGTGGGCTTTGAGATGCTCGAGAAGGCCATTCCACGCCACGGCTACGCGATCGTCAAGGACGGGAAGCAGGTTGGGCACGTGACCAGCGGCACCTTTTCGCCCAGTCTGGAGAAGGGCATCGGCATGGGGTACGTGCCGGTGGAACTCTCGGAGGTTGGAAGCAGCTTCGCGGTGCAGATTCGGGAGCAGCAGGTGCCGGCGGTGGTCGTACAGACGCCGTTCTACAAGAGGCCGTATTGAGGGGAAGCAAAAGTGAAGCTCGACGTCTGTCTGGTTCCTGGGGAGTTGAGTAACTGTCCGGTGGCGCAGCGGGCGGTGGTGGTCATCGATGTCTTGCGCGCCAGCACCACCATGATCACCGCATTTGCGCACGGCTGTCGGGCGCTGATCCCGGTCGAGGAGGTGGAGGAAGCCAAGCGCATTGCCGCCACTATCGGCGACGAGCACGTGCTGTTGGGCGGCGAGCGGGGAGGCCTTCGCATTGAAGGCTTCACCTTGGGAAACTCGCCGCGCGAATACCGTGCCGCTACGGTGCGTGAGAGCACCATAGTATTTTCCAGCACAAACGGGTCACGGCTGTTTCGCCTGGTGCAGAACGGGGCAGCGGTGTTTGTGGGGGCACTGGTCAATGTCGGGGCTGTGGCAAAGACGCTGGCAGAAGAAGGGCGCGATGTCCTGCTGGTCTGTGCGGGGCGGGAGGGGCGTTTCTCCGCGGAGGACTGCTTTTGTGCCGGCATGATCATCGACCGCCTCCGGAAGCTGTTGCCGCGCCAAGTGGAGCTGAGCGACGCAGCGCAGGCAGCGTTGCGCTTTTTCGCGGGGCGTCGCCGTCCGCTGCGTGTGCTGCAAAAGAGTGAACATGGGCGCTTCTTGACCACACTCGGCCTGCAACAGGACCTGGCGGTTTGCGCAGAAGTTGACGCCTATGACGTGGTGCCGGTCTATGCAGAGGGCGTTATTCGGGCGGGCCGCCGGTAGGGAGGCGACAAACGCCGAGGTGGCGAGGCGGCCTGTCTTAGACTCAGAGGCGCATTGGGGCACTGGATGCCGGCATGGCCGTGCTTAGAAAAGGCCTCGGGCGGTGATCAGAGCGCGAAAAGTGAAGCAACCAGCGCACAGCATCGACTTTTCTCTCTACGGCATCATCGACTGCGGCTGGCTGCGCGGACGGGACGTGGCCGAGGTCACGGAGGCAGCCATCGCCGGCGGGGTGACCGTGGTGCAGTACCGGGACAAGGTTTCGTCTGGCCGCACTTTTTATGCGCAGTCGTTGCGCTGCCGCGAGGTGTGTGCGGCCCATCGGGTGCCGTTCATTGTCAACGATCGGCTCGATGTGGCGCTGGCGGTCCAGGCTGATGGGGTACACGTGGGTCAGGAGGACTTGCCGGTCGCCGCGGTGCGGCGTGTGGCCGGTGGCAAGCTCATCGTCGGTGTGTCCGCCAGCACGGTGGAGGAGGCCGTACTTGCTGCTGCAGAGGGCGCGGACTATTTGGGGGTGGGAGCAGTGTTTCCCACCGGCAGCAAGTGCGATGCGGACATGACCACGTTGGAGACCCTTCGGGAGATTCGGCGCCGGGTTGGCTGCCCAGTGGTGGCGATTGGCGGCATCACGGCAGGGCGAGTGGCGGAGGTAATGGCAGCAGGTGCAGACGGGGTAGCAGTCATCTCCGCCCTGCTTGACGGAGACGTGGAGGCCAACGCCCGTGTGCTCAAGGAAGCGATCAGGCGGTGCAAGGAGGTGGGCGCGCCGTGAAGATTAGCGAGCGGGACATGCGAACACTCAGGCGGGCAAAACCGCAGGAAACTGTGGAAGCTATGCGCCGGGTGGAGATCCTGGGCGTGATGCTCATTTACCTCGGCATCATGCTCATGCTCGGCTTATTGTCCCACCATCCCGAGGAACAGCCGGGCAAGGTCTCGTTCGGCTCGGCGCGGAATCTGCTGGGCCTTGCTGGTGCGTATGTGTCCCACTTTTTGTTCCGTTACACGATCGGTTACCCTTCGGTGGTGCTCCCTCTTCTGAGCATATTGTGGGGGTGGGTGCTATTTCGGCATCAGCCGGCGGGTGCAGCGCGGCGCTGGAGCGTCCACATCCTCGCATTAGCCTTTTACGCCTCGATTCTGCTTGCCCTGCCTGAGGTGGCGGTGCAGGACGGTGACTTTCATGCTGGAGAGATGGCCGGAGCGCTGGGGCTTGCAATGGCCAAGTTGCTGGTGGGCCTGTTGGGGCTGACCGGCTGTGTGATCTTTCTCACCGCAGTGATGATGGTGATGGTCATTTCCGCGACGCAGGTGAGCCTAGGCGAGGCGGTAGGTCGCCTGGGGGAGAGGGCGCGAGGGTGGTGGCAGCAGTTCCGCAGGCGGCAGGTGGTTAGGCGCCAGGACAGAGAAACTCGTGTGCGGCAGCAGGAGCTGCTGCGAGCGGCAGTGGAGGAAGGAGCGCCGCCTAAACCGACCACGCCCCCGGCTAAGGCGGCTTCAGTGACAGAGCCCGTGGCTGAGCCACCTCAGTTGGAGTTGCGCATGCCTGGGCCGACGCCTAGGCCTGTGGTCGCCGTTCCCAAGGTCGAACAGCCCCGGCCACAGGAGGAGCAGGCGGAGTACCAGTTCCCCAGCCCGGAGCTCTTGGATGCGCCCCCGGAGCGTGGGGCGGCGCTCACGCGCGAGGAGTTGCTGGAAAACGCCCGCCTTTTGGAGACACGCCTGCGCGACTTTGGCGTGCGCGGCCGGGTGGTGGAGATCAACCCCGGCCCGGTGATCACCCGCTACGAAGTGGAACCGGCGGTAGGGGTCAAGGTGAACCAGTTCACCAGCCTGGCCGACGACCTGGCGCTAGTGCTGCGCGCACGCCGCATCCGCATTGTGGCGCCAATCCCCGGGAAAGCCGCGGTGGGCATCGAGATCCCGAACCCAAGACCGGCAACGGTCTATTTGCGCGAGGTCATCGACTCGCCCCAGTTCCAAGAGGCCGAATCGGTCCTCACCATGGCCATGGGCAAGACCATCTCCGGCGAGATCTTTACCGCAGACCTGGCGACCATGCCCCACCTGTTGATCGGCGGCTCGACCGGTTCTGGCAAGAGTGTGTGCCTGAACGCCATCATCGCCAGCATCCTGTTCAAGGCGCACCCGTCGCAGGTGCAGCTGGTGCTGGTGGACCCCAAGCGCCTGGAGCTGAGCGCCTACAGTCGCTTGCGGGACCACCACGTCACCTACCTGGAGGGGCTGGATGAGACGGTGGTGACCAACGCCTCCAACGCCATTGCCGTGTTGCGCAGCCTGGAGGTGGAGATGGAGCGCCGCTACCGCGTTCTCAACGAGGCAGGCGTGCGGAACATCGAGGAGTACAACCAGCGGGTGAAGAAGCGGCAGATCAAGGGGCGGGATGGGCAGCCGGCGCGACCTATCGAGTATGTGGTGCTGATCATCGATGAGTTGGCGGACCTGATGCTGACGGCGGCGCGGGAGGTGGAAGAGCCCATCGCCCGCCTGACGCAGATGAGCCGCGCCGTGGGCATTCACCTCATCGTCGCCACCCAGCGCCCCTCGGTGGATGTGATCACCGGCGTGATCAAGGCCAACTTTCCGGCGCGCATCGCCTTCCAGGTGGCCTCGAAGGTGGACTCGCGTACGATCATCGACCAGAACGGCGCGGAGCAGCTGTTGGGCCGGGGAGATATGCTCTTTTTGCCGCCGGCCTCACCGGAGCCCATCCGCCTGCACAGCGCCTACATCTCCACCGAGGAGATCACGCGACTCATCGAGCACATCTACCGCCAGCCGAAGGTGCAGCCCAAGTTTGTGTTGCCGGCGTGGCTGGAGGAGGCGCCCGGTGCTGTAGGATTGCGCGGGGAAAGGGAACGCGACCCGCTCTTTGCCGAGGCGGCGCGCATTGTGGTGACGCACCAGCAGGGTTCGGTGTCCATATTGCAGCGCCGGCTGAAGGTGGGCTACTCCCGGGCGGCGCGCCTCATCGACGAGTTGGAGGCGGCGGGTATCGTGGGGCCGTTCGAGGGGGCCAAGGCGCGAGAGGTGCTGGTGGACGAGGACGGCCTGGCGGAAATGGGCCTGCTGTAGATTTGGAGAGAAGGAGGACACAAGCGATGGCAGTGCCCCGGTGGCAACGGATATTGGTGATCGCGAGCACGGCGTGCCTGGCCTCTTCTGTCGCCGCACAGGGGATGGACGGCCCGGCAGTGGTGCGGAAGGTGAGGAACACCTTCGAGTCGCTCAACACCTTCCGGGCGCGTTTTACCCAAACCTTTGAGTGGAAGCTGGTGGGCGAACGCCAGACTACCTCCGGCACCCTGGTGGCAGCAAAGGGCGACCGCTACTACATCGAGACCGATGACCAGGTGGTGGTGACCGACGGCAAGACGGTGTGGAACTATTCGAAGACGAACAAGCAGGTGATTGTGGATGCGCTGGGCAAGTCAGCAGATGCCCCGCTCATGCGCGACCTGATGGTACGTTACGCCGAAGGGTATCGCGCAGAACTCAAAGGGGAAGAGACCCTTGGTGACCGACGGTGCTACCTCGTAGAGCTGAGCCCTAAGCAGGAGGCTTTTATTGTCAGAGTCCGCCTGTGGGTGGATCGTACCCTGTGGGTGCCGGTGCGGGTGGAGCAGACCGACGTGAACGACAACGTGCACATCTATGAGTTGCGCGACGTGGAGGTAAACGTGTCGGTGCCCGCTTCCCTCTTCAGCTTTCAGGTTCCCCAGGGGGCGGAGGTCATCGACGTGCGCTGAGCTGTGAAAATCCTGTAACGACCCCAAAAAGGTCTTGACATTTTTCCCTCTGTTTCGTAAATTGGGCTCGAACTGTTTTGCTTGGTGCGCCTGGGGGCAGGCACCACGATTCCTCCTTGAGGGCAAGGGGGATCACCCGATAGACAACATATGGGCACCACGGGCAGCGCCAGCACACCGAGGCGAA
>JAPDPR010000015.1 GCA_034506335.1 candidate division KSB1 bacterium | reverse complement strand
CAGGCACGTAGCACACCAACCTTGCTCACGACAGTTTAGGCCTCTTTGAAGGAGCAACTGGCACGTAGCACCTGAACGCGGTCAGCGGGTGCTTCGCAGTGCTGCAGTTGCCTACTCCCAGCGGAAAGTTCTTGCAGAGATAACGAGCCCTGCTACCAACACGGCTGCCAAGATGGCAATCTCCCGCGGATAGTTACCCCAGGCGTTGCCTATCCACAGCCCCCGCAAGAGGGTCACGACATGGGTGAGGGGCAAAAACTCCGCAAGCTGCCGCACCCTCCCGCAAAGGATACACCATCGACGGCCACCGTGGCACCGTACGCCTTTCGGAGCTGCCGCACCTCTACTGCACAACCAGACCTCATAGGTGCTCCCGAAAGGACGACCTTTCACTGTCCTCAACTACACCGGCAAGGAACATGGCCCACCGCCGTCCAGGCACAAACCACATGCGGCCAAATGCCACAGTCTCGCCCTCACATGCCCACGATACGTACTTCACTGCCGTGCACCTCCCCTTTGCCACACCGCCAAGCGCCCCCTGGTTCCTCAGCTGAAATGTCTATGGCACAGTCAGACGGGTGACAAGGGTACACGCTACCTCGGCGCAGCCTGCTACGACCAGCGCCTTAGCCCTCCTGCTCGCCGTGGCGTGGCGCGTCCCACTCGTTTGGCAGAACACCCGGAGTCGACTTTTTTTTGGATTTTACGGATATTTGGCCAATTTGTCAAGAAGAATCTCAGCGGGGTGTGCGCAGAGGGATCGCTTCCCAGAGAACGCCCACCAAGGGAGGCTGAAAGTGGAATCACGCTCTAGGCGGGCACGGCAGACATCAACGCGACCCCCAAGCGTTAACAAAACCCTCACAATGACCTCAAGCCCGGCTCTGTCCACTACGAGCCAGGCACTGCAACCAGACTGACCCACTCTTCGATCTGCAGTCGTTTGACTGTGCGCAAGCTCTCGTCGGCCAGTGCACGGGCAAATACCTCCTCCTCCTGCGCAAGGATGCCGGAAAGGAGGAGCACGCCCTGGCGACAAAGGAGTCGCCGGAGATCAGCTATAAGGGGCAATAGCGCTTGCGCAGTGATATTGGCAGTGATGAGGTCATAGCTCCTGCCCCTGCAGGCATCGACGCTGCCCACCCACAGGTGTATCTGACCTTCCACCTGGTTGCGCCTGGCATTGTCTCTGGCAATCGGAACCGCCCCGAGGTCCGTATCGCAGGCAAACACCTCGCCTGCACCCAGCTTGCACGCTGCGATTGCCAGGATCCCGCTCCCTGTGCCCACATCGAGGGCGATCTGCCCTGGCGCGACGTACTCTTCCAAGAGCAGCAGCATCCCCCGGGTGGTGGCATGGTGACCGCTCCCGAAGGCCATGCCAGGGTCGAGCCAGATGAGCACGCCCCCTTCAGGCCGTGGTGCAGGGGCCCAGGTTGGACAAATGACAATGCGCGGCGAAACCTGCACCGGCCCCACGAACGACTTCCATGTCTCCGCCCAGTTCTGGTTCACGACTCTGTGTATGCGGAGTTCTTGCGGGGCAAGCGTGCATCCCAAACCCCGCATCAGCTGCCACAGGGATCTAGCTATTCGGCGCGGTGCCTTTCCTTCGAAATAAGCGACAATAGTGTCGTCCAGCTCCTGGCAGCCAGTGGTGCCCGCCTCCGCCAGAAAGGCAACGATGATGTCGCGCACCGCAGGAGGTGCCGGCACGTGCAGTTCATACCAGGCCGGCTCTGGCACTCTACGGTCCATGGGCTCAACGATAGAGCACGTCCACCACTACCCGGCCCACCTTGCCCAGGCTTTCGGCGCTGCACTTGTCTGGAGTATCCTGGAGGGTGTGCCAATAGGGGTAGTCGTAGTCAATGATGTCGATGCAGCGAATGCCCACGTCGAGGAGGGGCAGGTGGTCATCCACCAGGCGATACTTGGGACGACGGATGAATTCGGTCACGCCCAATTGTTGAGCGCGGGTCCATACGAGCTCAACGACCTCTCGGGCGTTGTCATAGGAGGTTTGTTCGATGTAAATCTCCAGGTCACGGTCCCCCACCATGTCCAGGA
This sequence comes from candidate division KSB1 bacterium, assembly GCA_034506335.1. Classification (NCBI taxonomy): domain Bacteria; kingdom Pseudomonadati; species Candidatus Zhuqueibacterota bacterium. Next base: position 55,775 of record JAPDPR010000015.1, on the reverse strand, counting down.
GAATGCCAAAGACCGGACGGTATCCCGGAGCGATGGTGCGCGAGAAGTACCTGGCGCCCACCGCCCAGCTTTGCTCGTCGCCCTCCTGGCCGCAGTCTTCGGCGTCGAAAAGCACGATGTCCACACCGTAGCGAGGTTCGTGCTCCTTGAGCAGCCGTGCAATTTCCAGGAGCACCGCCACACCCGAGGCTCCGTCATTCGCTCCCAACACAGGCGTGCGACGGTTGCGCGGATCTGGGTCATAGTCCGCCCATGGCCGCGTGTCCCAATGGGCGCACAGTAGGACGCGTTTTGTCTTTTGGCTCCAAAAGTTGGCGATCAGGTTGGTCATGAGGGCAGCCCGACGCTCAGCGCCGAACGTGTGCTGAAACTGCTGCTCGATAACCCTGTCCGCGTACTTGCTTAGCTCCTGTTTGAGGAAGGCCAAGCAGGCGCGGTGGCCCTCGGAACCAGGGACACGAGGCCCAAATTCGCACTGGCGAAGGAGGTACTGGTATGCGTTCTTCTCGTCAAATCGCGGCGGACCCGCACTGCAGCTCACGGAGAACAGAATCGCCACCCAAGCGAGCACCAATCCACCAATACAAGCCCACACTCGCCTTGCGCTGTCCACAGGCCTCCCTCAGAGATTGCGCCTCAATTGCCGCGGATGGAGATATTTACGTCCAGTGCCAGCTCCTGGATGGAACTGTCGCCGATGAGCTTGTTCTTTGTCTTGCCCACCTCGAACGACACGCCGCCGCGCACGCGATTGCTAAACGCATAAGTCATCTTTGGCATCAGGCTCCACTTCTCGGTACGGCCGGTCTCCTCGAAGATTCCCGCCCCCTTGCTCTTCTCAGTGACGTTCCGGTTCATGCTGAAGGTGAGTGAAAGGTCCACGTTGTTCTTCAGCACCGCATTCTTGAATGGCCACACCGGAATGGGGATGCGGAAGTTGCCGCGCTTGGAGTAGTTGGTGGTAAAGCTGATGTCCATGGTCTGCGTGCGCGTCTGCCCTCTGCTCACACCCATGCTCTCGCTCAACGTTTCGCCCTTGTTGAAGCGTAGCGTGCTGGTCATCCCATTCTTCCAGGTGATGTTCATGCCCACGAGGGGGCGAAAGTTGGTGTCATAGTCCTTGCGCGTCTCCTCCCTGATGCCCCGTTCAAGGTTCCACGTGCTCCGCTTCTGCCCGCTAAAGCCGTGATCAACGCTCACTGTTTGCGCCAGCTTCTTGAAGAACAGATAACGCTCGAACCCACTCCAGCGTACCGTCCACTCGGGGAGGGCCATGTCCGCATTACCAAGGCGGAACCAGTTCTGTGACTCGTTGCCGGTGACGGTGGTGGTGCGGTTGACGCTTGAGGACTCGCTGTACTTGAGCGTGATCACCAGCCGTTGGCTCAATTTCACTCCGCTGCCAAAATTCAGGCTCTCTGTCTCGGAACGGGAACCGCGGTTGGAACCGACATTTTGTGCAGCAACAGGGAGTCCGCTGCTATCAGAGAATCCGAACTGGAACTGCCAGCGCGGGGTGCCAGGGGCCAGGCCGTAGAGATTGACTCCGGTCCGCTTGCTATAGGAGACGCTTATTGGGTCAATCATGCCGAACACTCTGTGCATGGTGTCGAAAAGGCTGAAGCTACCACCGCCTTTTTTCTGCGGCTCAGGAGGCTGCTGTTGCTGGCCCGGGGGCCTCCGCACCGGGGGCGTACGTCCAGGCACCGCACGGCCCGCAGGAGTGGACGGCCTCCTGATGGAAGACAGCAGCTGGCCTAGATTGATGGAGCCGGATGCGGTCAGCGAAGCATTGGTGGAAGCGCTCCTCCCCAGGTCCTTCTGCTGCTGATTGTAGTTGTAGCGATAGTCCGAATTGTAGTTCAAGCTATTGCTCAACCAACTGAAGATCTTGGGGTTGTACTGTGCCTTGAAATTCTGATTCACCGCCGTGAGCACCCCCAACTTGCCATGCGTCAACTCCTCGCGCGGCACGTTGCGCAGGTCACTGGTATGCGACCGCCCGTAATCCAAGCTAAAACTGTCGAAAATGCGCATGGTGGCGCTCACGTCCCGGGTGATGTTGAACACGTTGTTGTACGACTCGATGCCACTGCGGGTGCGTGAATACATGAAAGAACGGGTGCCGTTCACCTTCAAGCCGATCGTGCTGGGCGTGTAGTACATCTTGGTCACGCTCAGCTTCTTCAACACCGGCACCCCGGCAAGCCAGGAGAAGGGTTGGAAGAAGTTGTTCCGGCCGAAGACCAAGTTGTAGGACGCCCCCCCAGTTTGGTTGCGATTTCGCGAAATGGCCGTCTGCGAGTTGCTCCCCTCATCGGAACTCTCGCTGTAGTTCGCGGTGATGTTGTCGATGGTGTTCTTGATGAAAAAGTTCCTCGACTTTTCAACCCGCCGGAAAGACACACCGAAGCCCCTGCGCATCGAGACGGTCTTGATGGCGGAGAGAGTCGAGTCGGGAGTATCGGCCGTGACTTCAATATCAGTGCCCGGGACGTACTTGGGCACGGCTTGCGTCTCACCGTAGTTTATGTTCACCGGCATGCTTATGCCGAGCCACTGCGGCAAGAATTTCTCCAGGGCAATGCTGCTGGTGAGGTTAAGACCTGTGCGATTGTCTCCGGAACCAAACCGCGTATTTACATTGTGAAAGTCCGCGTCCTGCCTATTCACCTGGCCAGTGACACGCACCAGATCAGCAAGAGCAAAGTCGACGCTGGCCCGATAGGCCATGCCGCGGTCCTTTTTTACATTGGAGAGGCGCAGCTCGTTAATCCAGATCTCCCCGGTGAATGGTGTCACATTGGGCACCTTGGTGCCGCCCTGTTCCGCGTAGGCAAGGTTCTCCACGCCCGCCACGAGGATGCGCACATTGGTCAGCGAAGGACGTCCCACAATTCGCAGGCGCTTCCCGCCAGGCAAATACTTCTCAAATACGGGTGAGGACTGTGTGCTCAGAGAATCGACCCGCAAGGAGGGATCCAGCTTGATGGCACTGAGCTCAAGCAGATCCACTTCGATCTCGTTCCTCCGGTCCCACCCCGGATAGACCGGCTCGCGGATTTCGTAGTAGTTCTTGGCGTCCGAACCAAAACGCAGGAAAAAGTGAATGAGGCTCTGGTCTGACCGAATATGAATCCCGTACGGGTCCTTGCCAAAGACGAACATCTTCATCGTCTTGTAGTGGATATAGTCTTCCGGCTGATAGAGGCTTTTCTGAATGATGCCGTTGTAGCCGGGTTGCAGTTCGGTCACCTTGAGCACCAGAGACTGTTCACGGGCGATGACCTGGGTGATCCTATCGCGTACGCCCTCCACGCCAGGCGGGAGGTTTTCCTTGTACTCCGGGTTGTCATGCGTATTGACGACGGTGACCACCACCGTGCTGTCGTTTCGCGCGTCGTACTGGTCAGGGGCCGATGGCCCGGCCACACCCTGCTCTTTCCAGTCGCTCCCCACCAGCTTCAGCTCGGCAATGCTGATGTAGACCGGCTGATGGCCCTCCACGCCGTCCACCCAGACGCGCATGTACTCGACCAACGAGATGTCGGGATTGCCCACTACCCGACTCGGTTGGTCCAAGGGAATGCGATACTGGCGCCAGCCGTGGTCGTCCTCCGGCGGAAGCCCTTTGCCGCCCACCATGTACACGGTGTCGGGGCTGGACTTGTCCAAGGAGAACGTGTACTCGAAGTAGTCGTTTCTCAGGTCGACGTCCCCGTTGCGGTTGATGTCCTCCGTGTCTGGGTAGCGCCCTCCGGTGTCGTTCTCGTTGCCCTCGTAACCGTTTATCTGGTCATAGTCAGGGATGCCGGGCTGGTAATGAAAGTCGTCGAAGCTCCACGGCTCCCCATAGTCGCGCACGCCGTTGCCGTTGATGTCCCAGAAATCCCCGCCTGCAGCCCGGGCGCGCGAATCGTTGTTTGCCATGCCGTCCAGGCCCACATCCTCCCCTGCGTCCAGCACGCCGTTGCGGATGCCCCCCACGGCGCGGTCCTCCGTATCCAGCCTGCCGTTGGGAATGACGTCCTCGGAGATCTGCCCTAGATCGATGTGCAATACCCCCACGTCGCCCTGGACCCAGATTTCCAAGAACTTGCTCTCGGTCTGGTCGGCGTAGCCAGAGGACAACGCGCGTTGAATGCCGGCCCACGACTCGGCGCTGGGCACGCTGTCTGCGGGGGTAAAGCGCATGGTGAGCACATTGACCCGCTGCGGCACATTGGGGTTGACGTCCTTCGTGGGCCAAATGTACTTGATTGGCACTTGATTGTAAGGATTGTACCAAATGAGGCGCCCCATTTTCGCCAGGCTCAGTTCGCCGTGCGGAGCATATTCCTTCTTTTGCACCGGCACCGATGCAGGCGTCCAGCCGCGACGATCGATGCCGATAATCGTCTCTCGCTTGGAGCCCTCAAAGTCATCGATGTAGGCAACGCCGTCATTGTCACCGGTCTTTTCGTTGTTGACCGTGTTCGGGTTGGGGAACACCTGGGCAATCTCTCCTTCAAAGTTCAACGTGGAAGGCGCCTGGGTGTTCACAAAAGGAAGTGCATTGGCGAATGTGGTAAGGAAGTTCGGCTTGAAACGCAGCTGCGTATTCAGGTCCCAGACAAAGTTCTGCATCGGCCCGCGGCCCACACGGATCTTTTGCTCCAACGTTCGCTCGCCGAGGTAAAGCGCCGTGCCGCCGATGAAGCTGTCCTGCCACAAGTCGTACTGGGCGCGGGCGCCCAAAATGGTCTTCCGCTCGATCTGGAACATCTGGTTGCTCTCATAGGTGATCTCCACGTCGGCGGAAGGCTGTGTGGCCGCTTCGTTGAGGATCACCAGCTTGCCAGACCAGTAGTCGATGGTGTAGTCGCGGTCCTTGACAAGCTTGACCCCGTTCAGCCGCACCTCCTCAGAACCCTCGATGACATTCATCCCCAAGTCATAATCCGGACGGCGGATCTTGGAGGTGACCTCGATGTAGAACTTGCTCTCCTGCGCGATGTACGACTGCACCGTGGTGTCGTAGATGGCGCGCGTGCGCTTGTCGTCTGGCAACTCGGTGGGGCCAATGGGATCAAAGGGGCGCAGGTCAGGAAAGATGAGCTCGCCCCTGGCCAAGTTGATGATATTAGCGTTCATGTCGATCCGGTTGTCCGGATTGGGCGAACCCGTCTGGTCAACCTTGTCTAAGCCAAAGATCTGCAGGTAGGATTTGACTGGACCGCTCTTGGTGGGGCCGGCCTCCTGCGGATCACCGGAGGGCGGCTTGTAGAAAATCTTCAGCTCAAACCCGTCTTCCGGAATATTACGCGAGCCAAGATAGTAGACGTTCTTCCACTCCAACTTCCAGGTGGGGTGCGCAGGACGGGACACACGCGGTTTGAGCAAGCGGAGAATAATGGGCTTCCCTGCTTCCGGATTGTAGTCAATGTCCCCAACAATGCGTCCCGAAGAATCCTCATAGGCCACCGCCAGCACTTCGCCTTGGCCCAAGGGGACCATCATCTGTACATACCCGAGGTCGCGCTCCAAGAAGTAGTCTGTGTTCTTCTCCAGGCGGCGGAAGTAACCCGTCTCGATCAGCTGGGTGTTGGTGGTGTCGATCTCAAAGGTAAAGTTGGTGGTGTCGATGTCCATGCCGGCAAAGCCGCGGATTGAGTCAGAATAGCGGGTCTCATACCCCGGCTCCGATTTGTAGAGCTCCAGGCGCTTGATGGAGCGCGGCGGATAGAAACGATGGCGGCCCTGGTCGTCCACATCCGGGAACTGCCGGTAGTAGTACTCGTCCAAGAAGAAGTACGTGCCGCGGCGATAGTTATAGTCTTCGATGCGCTGCTTTTCGCCTTTGGCGCCACCGCTTAGGGAGATCTTGTTCCCCTGCCCTTTCTCCTGGCTGGCAATGGTGGTAAGCTTCAGCCTGCCAATCTCCATATCCGCCCGCACGCCGAACAGGCCGGAGTTCTTCGCGCTGAAGGTCACAAACTGCGTGGCCGGCAGGGAGAGCGAAATGTTCCCGGCATCGATGCTCTTGACAATCTCGTCCTCAAACCCCTGGTAGCGGAGCGAGATGGCATTGTCAAAGTCAAAGGCCCGTTCGCTGTCCTGGTCGACGAGCACCTTCACCTTCTCGCCGATGTGCCCGCTGACGTTGAAGCGCTGCGTCTGCTCCATCTTGAAGTTATAGTCGGAGCCGCGGTTGAGCGCGGTCTTGACCTCGCTGCGTTTCTCATGGCGAAAGCCGCCCTTGATGGAGATGTCGCCGGTCACGTCCAGGCCCACCCTGCCGCCGCCGAAGATGCGCTGGAACGCCTGACTCTTGATCTCCACCGGGATGTCGATGACAATCGCCCCTGCGCCGGTACGGCCGGTAGGCCCCTGCACGGCGGGGCCCTGCACGACCCGCTCTCGCCATAGTGCGTCACGTTCGTTGCGCGCCCGCACGCGCACGTATTCGCCCAGGGTCAAGTAGGCAGGGATGGTGAACGGATAGCCGAACAGCTCCTCAGCAATGGTGACGTTGGTGCCTGTGGAGTCGATGCTGAGCTCGCGCTTGAGGGAAGGGAGGTTTACCGCAAGCAGACCAGAGGGCACACCTTCCAGCCAGAGCCCTACCGGGCGGTTGCTGGCCTTGAGCACCGCGGCACGCGGGTCTATGGCGGAATAGTAGTGGACCCGAATGGGAGAGGGGTCATTCCCTGCGGAGGCGGCTGGCACGAACCAGATGAGGCCGGCCCAGGCCGCAACGAGAATGCACCATGCTCGCCACGATGGGCATTGATGTCGTCGGCAACCCATCACGTGCAACGAACCAAGAAGGTGAAACCTCGCAAGCCACTCGCGGCAGCGGTTCAGAGAAGCCTGCACGCCTGCGTTTTAGAACCACGTAACAAATGGCTCGGCGACGCCTCCTCCACCTTGGTTCCTTGCTGAGCATGGCGCTCTAATGCTATTCGACACGTAAAGTTAACGAAAAATCGGGAAAAAATCAAGGGGAAAGTGGGGTGTCCGTCCGCCTCAGACGGCCGGCACTGAGTCCGCACTTTCCATGAGACGGAAGCTCCTTAAAGCCCCCCACAACCCATGCGCCCTCTGCACCCCCAATCGGACCTCTTGGCACGAGATCGTTCTTCTATTTGCGCCCAGAAGCGGTCCAACATTCGCGTAGCCGTGTAATCAGCTTCCCCACTAGCGCCTTGCCCTTCTCCAGGTCAACCACACCCGTGGCGCCGGCCAGCAGGCCGTCGTGCACAAACAGGATCGTCCACCGATCGTCGCCGGTGCACACCACCGGCACATCGCCTATGGCATCGACGAGCACCTTTTGACGCTGGGACCGTGCAAACTCCACGAACCGGTCCAGGGACTGCTTGCCGGAATCGCCCGCCACCACAAAAAGCTGGCACCCGGTGGGGCCGTGTCGGTAGTCCACGCGGTAGGCATCGTGCAGGTACTTCTGGCCCAAGAAGTGGTGCGGAAGGTAGCGCTCGCTGTGGGGCACGCGCTCCGCCTCAGGAAAACAGGCGAATAACCGAGGCTGAGCGTACTCTCCGGCGATGCGGCTGGCGACCAGTCGGCCCGCGCTCATCAGGACCTGCGGCACGTCCGTCTCCACGTCGAATGAAATCAGCTTCACGTAGTAGGGCCCCTTCCAGAATTTGAGCGTATTGTCGCTCAGGCACCCCTGCACGCCAATCGCCACGATGCTATCCTCAGGCGAGCGCTCTGCGGCATAGATGCCGAACCCGCCGAGTGGCGTGGCCATGCGGTAGATTTCGACGGTCATCGAGCGGGCACTGTCGGCGGTCATGTACTCGGCGGCCACCACTGCCTGGAAGCCGTACTCCAAATACAGGTCCGCCGCGCCGTCGATGTACTCCCACAAGTTCTCAGGCCCAAAGAATTGAAGGGGCTCCAGGCGTTTCCACCCGGACATCTCCTCGTCTCCTGGCAGCAACGCCACCAGCGCACGGGACTGGTCGACCTCTTGGGCTCCACATGGTCCCTGCCCGGCCAGGGAAAACACTAACCCAAGACTCAATGCAGCAAGGACAGCACGACTGTACATGAGACGCCCTCACTTCCTAAGCCAGCTGCAACTCCTCCCGCGACCACGCCAGCATCGTCTCCACTCGTCTGCCCACCGGAATGCCATGGGGACACCTGGCCACGCACTTTTCGCATTCCTCGCAGACGGCCGGCCCACCCAGCTCTGCCCACTCCGCCAACGCCTGGTGCGCCTGCAAGAAGTTGCCATACCCAAAGGCGTACATGTAGGCGCGCATGGCCGCAGGGACCTCGGCGTGCTGCGGGCACGAGGCCACACAGCTCCGACACCCCTGGCAGAAGTAGGGGGCCTGGTGGGCCGACGAGAGCTGCAGGTCGCGTTCCTCCTCTTCGCTCAGCTTCAGGTTCGCCATCAGCCCCCAGTCCAGCGCTAACTGCTCAAAGGTCGTGACGCCAGGAATGGTGGTGCAGACGTTCTGGTCGTTCAACACCCACTTGAGCGCTGCGGCATGGTTAATGGCCTGCCGCTGGTTCAAGCGGGCCCCGGCTTGGGTCTTCATGGCGATGACACCCACACCCTTCTGTGCCGCGTACTTGATCGCCTCGCGCACCTGCTCGCGATGTCCCTGCATAAAGTTGTACGCCGTCAGCACCACGTCCCACACACCTGTGTCCACAGCCGCGCGGATCACCTCCGGCTCGTTAGAGTGGGTGGAAACGCCCACAAAACGCGCCACCCCCTTCTTTTTCGCCTCCTGGTAGATTTTCAGCAGCGGCTCGTAGGTGACCATTCCCGCCGTTTGGCAGCTGTGCAGATAGAGGATATCCACATAGTCCGTCTGCAGCCGCTTCAGGCTGATGCTCAGCATCCGGTCAAAGTTCTCCTGCGTCGCCCCCGGAGCGGGCCCGCGGTCGGCGCTCAGAAAGTTTCCCTCGCGGTCTCGGGCAAACCAGAGCTTGGTGCCTATCACTACTCGCTCGCGGCACTTACGTTCGGCGACAATTGTGCCGATCACCTCCTCGCTCTTTCCTCCCATGTAGCCGTTGGCAGTGTCCAGGTGCCTGATGCCAAGGTCCAGTGCCTTGCGCAGCAGGTCGGGGCTGTCCGAATTCATCACCCCAAAGCTCACGATGGGCAAGCGCAGACCAGTCTTGCCGAGTGCACGGTAGATGACTGTTGGCGGGGCCTCCTGCGGCGGTACAAGCCTCCTGAGCAACGGCCATCCCGCACCCAGTGTCAACCCGCCCAACGCTATATTCCCCATAAACTCCCGCCTGGTCAGTTTCTTGCTCATGCTTGGCTCCTTTTGCCCATGTTCACCTGGTTGTCAAAACCCACCTTGCAGACCGACGAAAAACGTGCGCATGGGCATCAGGTTGCTCTCCATGGGCGCATAGTTGTATTGGAGCAGATTGTTGATGCCCGCGCGCACAGTGAGGTGGCCCAATTCCAGTCCGCAGCGGAGGTCGACAAACTTCATCGGCACCCGTTGGTTGATAGGGTAGATCTTGACCTTGTCGATCTTGCTTGCGTAGCGGTAGTCGATTTCACCCTGGAGCCGACCTACGCGTATGTCCGCTTTGACCGTGCCGATCACCTTGGGCCGATAAGTGAGCGGCTCATTCCACTTCACATCGCGCGGGTCCATGGCGGTAACGCTGAGGTGGAGGCCCGGGGTCCAGCGTCTCCCCAATACATCCAAAGGGATACTCATGTTGCTCGTGGCTTCCACCCCGCAGACCCGAGCGCGCGTCACATTGCGGAACTGGATCTGGCCGCGAATCAGATCCAGGTGCGCCTCGATCATGTCCCAATACTCGTTGTCAAAGAAGGAGACATCCACGTTCCAGTCCCGCGTCAAGTAGTGGCGCAACCCCACGTCGTAAGCCCACGAATGTTCGGCGCGGATGCCGGGATTGGCCTTGATCTTAAAGTTCATCACCGTCAGTTCCAGGTAGCGCTCGACGATGGTTGCCGCCCGGAAGCCGCTGCCAACAGAGGCGCGCACGCTAGTTGTGGCCCACGGCTGCCAGTTCACTCCCAGGCGCGGGCTGAACAGGTCCTCTTTGATGCCGCCGATGATCTGATAGCGGTCGTAGCGCACCCCAGCCGTCAGGCGTAGGTTCTCCCGCAGGCGCCACTCATCCTGCAGGTAGGGCCCGACAAAAAAACCTCTGTGGCTGCCAAAGTATTTGGTGCTGCCGGCGTCGTGCTGGTACTGGAGGCCGGCGGTGATCGTGTGCTGGCTGTGGGGGAGCCAGTCTGTCTGCACCTCAAACCCTTGGCCCCAGGCGGGGTTGAAATTGGCCTCGGGGCCGAATTGGTTACCCATGAGTGTGCGCACCAGAGAGCCGCGCACGTTCAGAGCCAACCGCGCTGAAATGGGCAGAACCACCTTGGCATAACAGGCGAGCTGATTGGTCGCTGCCCTGTTGCCCAGGTTCGCCTCATCTACCTCATAAGGGTCGTTTTGCCCCTTCCATTGCACAAAGAAACCCCGCTTGATGTAGCTGTAGGCCGCATAAAGGGTCAGACGTGCGCTGTTCGGCAACCGGTAGTCGGCGCGACCGGTGAGATTGTACTTTTGGAAATCGCCCAGTTGGGTATAGCCGGTGGACGTAAAGCGCCCTGCTGAGAGCCGTAGCCCCAAGGGCCCAAAGCTTCGGCTGTAGCTGAGGTCCTCGCGGGTGTAGTGGAGCCGGTCAGGGTCGGTCCAGCGCCATTCGTCGTAGTAGGGCCGGTCGTACTTTCCTGCGGTCCAGGAAAAGAGCAACTGTCCTTCGGGCGAGGGCGTCTTGGTGATCACATTGACCACTCCACCCAGAGCTGAGGCGCCCCAGAGCGTGGAGCCGGCGCCCTTCAGCACCTCGATCTGCTCTATGTCCAGCGGTGGGAGCATGTCCCAGTTGAATTGGCCTGTGTCGCTTGCGTAAACCGGCACGCCATCCAGCAGCAGGAGCACCTTGTTCCCTGCGCCGAAGGTGTAGCCGGTGGAGCCGCGGATATTGATCTGCTCGCCGATAAAGTTCACCCCTGGAGCGGTCTCCAAGGCGTCGATGAGGTTGGTGGCGGCGCGCTGTTGGATGTCCCTGGCACTCACCACCGAGATGGACACCGGCGCCTGATCAAGCCGCTGCTGCGCCTTGCCGGCCACCACCACGATGGGGTCAAATTCGATGGGAGCGGGCTGCAAAGCGAAGGCAAGGCGGACCTCCTGTCCTTCCGCGATGCTCACCCCGTCGATGGTCACCGCGCGATAGCCGATCATGGAGGCGCGCACGCTATACCTTCCGGGCGGCAGGTTGGCGATGACGAAGGCCCCGTCGCGGTCGGCGCTGGCCCCGCGGGTGGTGCCGAGAATCTGCACATTCGCTCCAGGCAAAGGCTTGCCTGTCTGCCCGTCAATGACTGTGCCCGAGACCTTCCCCCCACTGGCGTGCGTCGCGGCCACCGCGCAGAGCACAATCCCAAAAACCCGTAGCCAGGTGCCGAACCTGCCCATGTCCTCCTCTTGCCAAGCCTATGGCTTGGCCTTTGCCCAGTCCACGTAAATATCCACCCCCCTCTTGGTTTCGCCGGCCTTGAGGCTCATCGTGCCCGGCTGTCCAGGGGCAGAAGGATCCTCATACACCCCCAGCTCACGATAGTCGGTCAAGCTGGCCCTCTCAGGCAACCAGAATACGGCCACGTACTCCACCGTCCCGTGCCGCACCGGTAGCACAAAGTGGTACGCCTTCCTCTGCGGGTCGTACTTTTCGGACTCTGGCCCTACCGAAAAGTCGATGGACTTGAGCATGGTCAGAAACTCCACACTCGCCTGGGGTTTGCGCACGTAGGCGGCCACCGCGGTGGCCAGCGTATTGGCCGGAAATGGCCCGTTGAAGTAGATGGTCCCTTCAATGCTGGCGTCCCGGTCCACCCGACTCCAGTTGGCGCGCAAATCGATCTCAAAGACCGGCTGCTCTTTGGTAATGTCAAACCCCAGCGGCAGAAGATTGTTGCTGGCGTCCAAAGGGAGGGCTAAGACGTCCGCCAGGTTGGACTTTGTCTCGGTGTTATACCACCACAAGCTGATGGCCTCATAGTGGCCATAGGGGAGGGCCATTTCCGTGATCACCGTGTCGCGCACGGCGTCCCATTTGAAAGGGAGGCTGTTCGGGCTATGGTAAAGCTCGTTGATGGCACGGGGTGGGAATTTGGGGGCCACGACCAAGTATATGCCTTGGGTGTTCTTTGGTGGGGGCCCCCCATAGAACAGCACGCGCGCCCGCACCATGCCCGGAAGCGGTGCAACGCCGTGGTCCACCTCGCAGGAGAGCGCGGCAAGCAGGGCCACCCCACCGAAGGCTACAACCACCCCTCGAGTTGCTGCGCCAAAGTTCATGTCCACGTCCGCCTGCAGTTCATCGGACGATCAACACCTTGCGGCTGCTTGCCAGCCGCTCGGTGCGCAACCAACAGGTATACACGCCAGGAGGAACCCGGTTCCCGTATGCGTCCAGTCCGTCCCACCACGCCTGGTGCATGCCAGGGGGCAAGTCGCCTGCGGCGACAGTGCGTACTGTGCGGCCACGCACGTCCACTACGGTCAGCGTGACAGGACCTTGTCGGTCAAGCGCAAAGCGCAGCATCACCCCCTCTGCCCCCGGGTTGGGAAACACCGGCAGCAGTTGGAACCGGGCTGGCATGCCCTCCTGCTCCCAAGCCACGTCGCTGGGATACGACATTGCTCGCGCCGAGACATGCACCGGGTGCTCGATGATGAAAGCTAACTTCTCAGCTTCGCTGCGTGGCAGGTTCGCAGGCAAGAAGTAAGCGACAAACCCCAGCTCCAAGTCCACGCTGTCCTGGCCACTGCCACGGAATACGATCCCGTAATCACCGTAGGAGACGCCATCGCCGGTATCGCCACCTGAGGTACCGTCAGCTACACCCCCCTGCTGGCTGTCGTGGTAGTAGAGTGCAATGCTCTGCCAGGTGGTGTCGCGGAAGGTGCCGTGGGTGAACATGCTCCCTTGCGGCCCTGTGACAAGCCCCCATTCGCGAATGGGCAAGCGAATCGCCGAGTTGACCGCGTCCGGCTGGCCGTCGATGAGCACGCCATCATTGAACCGGTTGTAGAAGCGCATGCCCGCGGCATTGCTGTTGAAATCCCACGACTGGCGGAGGAGCTCCAGCTCGATGTAGATGTCGTCCTCCGTGTGAAAGACCTCTTTCAGCTTTTCCGTGTCCAGGTTGACGCCACCCACAAGGCGTGCCGAATAGGGGTAAAAGTATCCTTTTACATAAAACGCGGCCTCGTCAAGCCTTATGAGTCCGAACTTGACCACCTGCCGCACCGTGCGCACCAATCGCACCACGGGGCGCGCCGTGTAGCCGAAGTAGTGCCTGCCAACCTCATGCGGCTGGTAGAGGTGGAGGTTGTCGCGTTCATTGGCCGCAGGCGCGCCGCCCATTCCGATGGTAATTTGCCAGCTCCCCGCATAGTCAAGGTAGCCAACGAAACGGATCTTCTGCGTGTCGAAAAAGTCCACCCCAGTGCCGTATGGCGGCTTGATGGCCACATCCTCCACCACGCCACTGTTGGGATTGAGGCGCAGCCGGTACATGAAGGTCTCCACCTGCTGCAGGGCTGGGTCGAAGGCAAAGCCGTACGGGCTGGGCACCTCCGCCTGCAGCGTCGACGACTGGTACAGGTAGGCGTAGGCACGCCAAGAGGGATCGTTTGGGTCCGCAACGGCGATCTCAAATCGGCGGTGCCTGCGCGCGTCGGGGTCGTCCAGCCAGACGTCGTCAGGAGCGCGATCGCCCATGTCCCCTACCAAGAAGACCAGCTCGTCGTCGGAATCAAAGGCGGGATTGGCATCGGCGGCGATGACGTTGGCGCTGCCCACATGGACGTAAAAGTCGCGGCGGGCTGCCTCCACCCCGGGCTTACACGGATCCCAGGTGTTGTAGACTTCGTCGATCTGAAATGGCATGAGTCGCCACGTACCTGTCCAGGCGTCGTAAGCGTAGAGATAGACCTGGTCCAGGGGCAGGTCCTCCCAGATCGGCATCTCACGTTGCTTGATCACCACCGGTTCGTAGTACCGCTCTTGGTACAGCTGCTGCGCCAGGAGCTGAGTCGCCAGCAGCAACACCACGACCAAGATGGCCCATTCTGTGCGCCTGCTCATTGCCACCTCTCCTTTGGCCCCAAGTCCCCGCGTAGACGCCCACCCCAGCCATTAGCGCACCAGGAGCACCTTCCGGCTGGCCACGCCCGCCTGAGAACGCAGGACCGCCACGTACACGCCAGAAGGAAGCTCCGCGCCGTGCTCATTCCGCCCGTCCCAGACTACTTCCTGCACCCCTGGGGACCCACCGCGGAGGTCGAATCGGCGCACCAGGCGGCCACCACTATCGAGAATGCGAAGCTCTGCCCCCACCCCCACAGGAAGTTCCACCCGTAGCACAGTCTGCGGGTTGAACGGGTTCGGGAAGTTTTGATGCAGCGCCAGTTCACCCGGAGCTCCTCCGGGCCTGCCCACGCCTACGGCAGAGGTGTAAGTTTGCGCCGCCACATTCACCACAATACCAGCCGCGGTCCACTGTCGCAAGGCCTCCCCCACGCTCGGCTGCTGGTTGCCAGGCAAGAAATACCCCGTCAGCTCAAAGCTCAGAGCCACGCCGAAGCTATCGCCGGTGAACATGTACCCGAAATCGCCGTATGAGACGCCATCCCCTGTATCGCCTCCCCAAAGGAACTGATGCGTCCCATCCGCGGAGCCGCCTGTGGCGTTGTCCCAGTAGTAGAGCTGCTGCTGTGAGCCCAGGCGCGGCACCCTGGTAAGGGTGACGATCGTGCCCTGCTCGCCAGTGACCATCGCCCAGTCCAACCCGGGTGTCTGCAGCGTGGTGACTGGGCTGTCGGGCACGCCATCGACAAGAAGGCCGTCGCTGTTGTAAGCATTGTAGAACCGCATCCCCTGCGCCTGTGGCGTAAGGTCAAGCGACTGCCGCACCAGGTCGAGCCAGATTTCCGTATCCGCCGGCATGCTGGTGCTGTCGATGGCGCCACCAAAGCTGACGCTGTAGGGGTAAAAGTAGGTGGTGAGCGGAAACCCCACCGGAAGCGGCATCACGCCCATGATCCAAAGCTGCACCCACTCCCGGACTACCACGCGCACCTCTCCGCCTATGACCTTGGTGGAATCTGGGACGCGGCGGAAAAAGTCCCGCTCGTTGCCCGGCGGATTCCCCCTCTTGCCGAGGTAGAACTTGAGCGCCTGGTGACGGAACAGCCCCACCATGCGCAGCTTTTGCGTGTCCACCAGGTGCACGCCTGTGCCGCCACCTTCCGGCTTGATGCGCGCATCGCCGATAAGTCCGGATGGAGCAAACCCCACTGCATAGGCATTTGTCTCCACCCAGTTGGAGTCGGGAGATTTCCAGTTCACCGAGAGCCCGTACGAAAAAGACGGCTGAGACGCGAGGCTGGAACTGACGTAGAGGTAGGCCCAGGCCTTTTGCGTGGGATCAAGGCCGTCTCGCACCTCAATCTCGATGCGCGGGTGGCCTCGCGACGCCACGTCATCCACCCAGGCTTCGGGCGGGGCTTGGTCGCCCATATCGCGGGCCATGAAGACCAGCTGGTCAAATCCGTCGAACACCCGGTTATGGGGAAAGGAAAAATAGTCTGCTGAGTCCTTTTCGTCGATCTGAAAGGGAATTCTCTCCCATACACCGCCTTCGGGGCTGGACCGGTAGGCAAAAACGTGAATATGCTCCACCGGCGTCGCATGGAGCTCCGGGAAGGCTCCCGCATCAAGGACTACTGGCTGCCATGGGCGCTCGAGCGTCTTTGCGCCTTGGGCGAAAGCGCCGAGGCCAAAGCAGCCCACTACAGCAGCCAGGCACGTACCACACAGCTTTGCGGTATGCATCTTAGCCCTCCTCAGATTTGGCCTCCGCAGGGCCTCGCCACTGCGAGTGCCTTCTCCTACCGCCCTTCCTACACGAACTCTTCCCTCCGCAACCCCATTTCCCACCGAACCCGCGCCGTCAATTCGCGCGTCCCCAGTGCGGGCCACACTCGAATGACTTCAAGGGGTTAAGCCTTATGTGGCAACTCTCCCACCGCGAGACGGCAGCCAGGCACGTCGGCGTCCTGCCAAGATAAACCCTCTTCGCCCTTTCAGCTGTACGCCCCCTCCTGCCCGGACGCGACGCGAACCACTACTTAATGAGCCGCAGGTTCAGCGGGTAGCGGAACCGTTGACCTTCGTTGGCGCGAATGGCCGCTATGATGATCTCCACCAGCCAGAATATTCCGAGCGCAATGAGGATGGGGATGCCGATGAGCACCAAGCTCAGGAGCCCTGCCGCCAGGACGTAGATGGTCATGCTGATCTCGAAATTGAGCGACTCCTTGCCCTGGTCATCTACCAGCGGCAGTTCCTCCTTCTTCACCAGCCAGATGACCAAGGGGGCAATAATGTGGCCGAACGGAAACACAAAACCGGCCAGGGCACCGATATGGCAGAACAGCGCCCACGTCTTTTCGTCCTTGCTTCCAGTCTGCCCGCTCATAGGGACCTCCGTCTTCAGGTTCGCTGCCACATCCAAGATAACAGAAAGGGGCCACGCAATGTGTGCGTCTCGTCACGAATTGGTAACTCGGTCCGCGGTCCGCTTAGTGGACGGTACGCAGCTCGTAGCGGGTCGTGCCCAGCCCAATCGCCTCGGCATGGGCGAGCTGCACGCTTCCATCCACCCTGGGGTAGGCCATCTGGTGCAGAGGCTTACCAACCCTTTGCAGGATGAGGTCCAGGGCGGCCTTGTCCACCGCCACCGGGTCCCGACTGGCCAGGACACCAATGTCCTCGAACAGCGGCGACTGCGCTATGGCCAGGCAGTCACAGTCCTTGGTCACCGATACGATGAAGTTGAAACACAGGACTTTTTCGCGTCGTTGGATGACTGCCCCCAGGGCATGTTCGGCAATCTTGCGCTGTAAATCATCGTTGGCCACTTTCCAATCATAGCGGATGGCATCAAAGCGGCAGGTGGTGAGGCACTCGCCGCAGCCGATGCACCCCTCAGTGACGATAAATGCCACGCCGTCGCGCATCTCGATGGTCTGCTCTGGGCACCAGCGGACGCACTCCTCGCAGCCTGTACATACGTCAGGCTTGACCTGGGGTTTCATGGCCGAGTGCTGGCGCAATTTGCCCCGTCTGCTGGCTAATCCCATGCCCAAGTTCTTGATCGTCGCCCCGAGGCCCGCAGCCACATGCCCCGTCACATGGCTCACCACGACCAGCGCGTTGGCGCGCATGGCCTCGCGTGCCAGCGAGACTTCAGAGAAGAGCTTGCCGGGGATGGGCACGGTGATTTCGCTATCGCCCAACAGGCCATCGGCCATGACTATCGGCGCTCCGGTGGCCTCTAAGGTGAAGCCGTGGGCGTGGGCCAGCTCCAGATGCGTGATCCCGTTGCTTCGAGGACTTCGGTAAAGCACACAAGTGTCGGTGAGAAACGGGCGTCCCCCACACTCCTTGACAAACGAGACGATGGGGCGCACCATCGAGGGGGGCAGGTGGGTGCCATTTCCTTCCTCACCAAAATGCAGCTTCACCGCCACATAGTCTTTCGGCGTCACCACCTGGCGCATACCAGCCTCTTGGCAAAGGCGACGGATGAGGCCATCTGCAACCGCTGGCGACTCCTCCCTGCGGAACGGGACAAAGTAGACGGGGCTGGGGGTAGGTCGATCTGTCATGTGCCCGGCGTAAGTTGTTCGTCCGCTTGGCATCTGGACTGAAAAGGCCGGAGCGAGAGGCGCTCACGGCCTTTGCAATTGGTGGAGACGGTGGGAATCGAACCCACGTCCGAAAGCCCGGTCTTGGAGACCTCTCCATGCGCAGCCTGTTGCTTGTTCTCGCCTGCCGCAGGCACAACAGGCAAAGCCCCGGACAGGCCAGCTCAGTGAAGGTTCGCTGCAGACGCCTGAGCATCGTCTGCGGCTAGCACGCTGTCAGCGACGCCCCATCACGGGCCCAGTGTGCCAAACCCGCACGGGACGTGGCTGCACTAATTAGGCAGCCAGAGCATACGCATTGTCTGCGTTTACATTTGGTTTCCAGTGGATTTACGAGGTACTGGAACCTCGGCATGCAGTCTCCAACCCCGCGACTCCCGTCGAAACCATGTCGTCCCCGGATCTAGCTCGCAGAGGAAAGGAACGATCGCGCCGGTTTTCCTTGGCTGCCGTTCAAATATACAACCGTGGGGGCAAAGAAGCAAGGTGTTTTTCATGTGTGGGAAAGGAGCCAGCAGGGGGGGTGTCGAGCCCTCTCACTCGACACTCCTTTTCCGCAGAGGGACCTGCGCCTCAAAAAACAGAAGGCCCCGCTCCTGTCCCCGAGCCCTCACCCTAGGCTCGAGCACAAAAGCGGGGCAAAAAAGGAGCCCCCGAGGGCACTATTTCACCACCAGCACCTTGGCACTCGGCGCCACGGCCCCACAGAGCATGCGCACAAGATACACCCCAGAGCTCAGGCCATGACCATCCAATCGGGCCTGGTACTCACCCGCCCCAGGGTGACCCTCGGCAGGCTGCGCAACCTCCCGCCCCGCAAGGTCGTACAGGGCCACCTTGACAGCCCCCTCCTCTGGCACCACGTAGCGGACCGTCGCCAGAGGATTGCAAGGATTGGGGTAGACGCAGAGCGCGGCTAGTGGATCGCGCGCCGCCTCCGACAGTGCCCCAGAGTCCACTGCTCTCTTCCCCAATTCACCCACAATCCGAGCCTCCTCAGAATAGTCCGACTCCGGCCACCTGCTGGTATAATCGGTGGCACAGTAGAGATACTCAACTCCCTGAGCACGGTTGATGACCACCTCCTCGTCGGTCCACTCCCTCCCACTGAGGCCGGAGGCCACACGCCTCCACCCCTGCGAGGGGCGTCTGCGGTAGACGTTGTACCAGTAAGCGACACCGTTCGGTTCCGGCTGTTCCCACTCAAAGCGAGGGTTTTCCCCGTCACGTCCGGCATTGGTGCAGCGAAAGTTCCGCGGCGGCGTAGGCTCTAGGTCATCAGGGCCGTCGTAGAGGTCGAGGCTGGAAGCGTCAAAGATGTCCTGGCCAGCATCGTATGTCACCACCGCATCTCCGGAAACCACCTTGTGCGTGCCATAACATTCTATCTCGAACGATCCCATGCGGCCCACCACGGCTACTTCATAGACTCCACGGCCCAGACACACCTGCCCATCGGGCGATTCCGTGCTCCACCCCTGGTCGTTCCTGAGCCACGTCCCGTCTGGATCCAGCTCCACCTCCATGTCCGAGGGCCGCGTGAAAGTGGGGTCGGCGGTAAGGAAACCACTCCGGTCCCAGACCGCTGACCCCTCTTGGGGCCTCGTCCTGAATGTGAGGGATTCACCCCCTGTCCCGTTCATCACGTGCAAAATGACTTCCTGGAGGTGCAGGCAAGCCCCCTGTCCGTGCGCAGCGCCCGCGGCCAGAGTAAACCAAATCACCCCTGCCATGATTGCCTTGCCTCTCATGCGCTCTCCCTCCTTCAAACCGTCAATACGCGCAGCCTACTCAATGGCATATAGCAGGCTGGGTTCACCGTACGTTCCGAGGTACAGCACCCCATCCGACCCAATAGCAGGTGCAGCGATCCGGGTGAAAGATCCCTCCAATGGGATCCTCCACATGAGTTTACCATCGGCACTCAGGGCAATCACTTCCTCTGTGAAGACGTAGAAGACACCTTCGCTGTCACAGATCGGGCCTGCATATCCGCCGGGCGGGGCCAGGGGGAACTCCCACACGACGTTACCGCCACAGTCCTGGCATACCAGCCCCCTGTAGGCCTCGAACAGCACTCGCCCACTCTTATCAATGGTGGGTTCGTTCAGCCCTGCTGCAAGAGAGCTGTAAAATGAGCTCCTCTTCCCATCTGGGCCGATGCAGTAGAAACCAGACGAGTCCCCCGGAGCGTCTGTTCCGACGTATACTTTCCCGTCATAACTCACTAAGGGGGCGATGAACGAGTGGCCCCCGGGGAGTGGGTGGTGCCAGCGGATGCTTCCGCCGGCCGCCAAGGCACACAACCCCCCAACATCTCCGCCTGGCGGCTCCCTCCTTGTCAGCACATACAAGAATGCTCCATCTGGCGAGATCGTCGCGCCGGTCCAATGAAAACCACCGGCGATCTCACTGCACCACTGCAGAATCCCCCCCTGCGTCGCGGCATACAGGCGCGCATCGGTGCCCACAAAATAGAGGGAGCCGTCCAGACCAATATTAATCATGGACCGAAACGCCAGGTGCAAGATCCGCTCGATACCCCCACGCTCAGAGATCACGTAAAGCTCCTGGCGCTGGTAGGATTGCACAAGGATTTTCCCGTCGGCCGTAACGAAAGGGGGTCCCGGCTCGTACCCGATCTCGCCCCCCAACCTGCACTTCCATCGTAACGTCCCGTCCGGGTTCAAGGCGTACAAGAACGTTCCCTCGCCCGCGGGCAGAAGCTCTCTGTACCCGAAATATAGCGTCGAGTCGCGACCTACCACAACAGCCGGATACAGCTCCCCCCTCTCTCCAGGCCTGAACCTCCACCTGATGCGCCCTCGGCGCGGGCCGACGTACGGACTGCGGCCGCTGAACTGGGGATCATGGCGAAACATGGGCCACGGGCTATTGGCCAGGCTGGCCCAGGGGACTTCGTGCTGCGGACAGACGGCCGGGCCCTCACCCGGCCCCAACGGACTCTTGTCCCGCGCACACCAGACCAGCGCGCCACACAAGAGCGCAAACGGCAGGAACACACCCTTTCGCATAGAGCCTCCCCTCGGAAACACTCGCGCCGAATGACGGCCAGACACCAGAAGAATGTAAAAAAAAATCAACCCCTGTCAACCTTTTTGTTGCCTGCCTACCAGAAATTGCCGCGGCATGGGCTCCTGTCCTGCCCACAGAGCTGGTCCCACTCCAAAACGCAACGCCCCGCTCCTGTCGCCCAGCCCTCTCTGCAGGCTCGAGCACAAAAGCGGGGCACGCGCGCGAACCAAGAGGCTCCACTTCACCCGATGGGCGCGCGGATGACGGTCTCAACCTCTGCATCGGCGATGCGCACCTTGCCCTTTTCCAGCAGGGCAAGCCGTTCCCTGGCGATCTTGTGGCGCAGTTCTGCCTCATCGTATTGGCGTTGCAACCGCTCATAGTCCTGCTGTCGCCGCAGCTCCTGCGCACCGTTGGCGAACTCGATGGCCGCCAGCTCCTCGTTGCGCTTGGCCTCCGCAAGCTCGAGTGGTGTCGGATCCGGGCGTATCTCCATCAGAGGCTGCTCTTCGCGCACAGAGTCGCCCACTGCTACAAACAGGGCACCCACGACGCCAGAACTCTTCGACTTGACCGCCACCTCCCGCCGGGGCTCTATGGCGCCCAGGGCCAAAGCCTTCTGCACAATACCGGCGCGCGTCACCTTCACGCTTTTCTGCGGGGGGACATTGTGGCGGTCTCTTGTCAACGCCGCGGTGCCTATAGTTGGGGCGCAAATGGCCACGGCCACGATTATCCAGACCTCTCCCTTCCGCTTTGAGGACATCGGTGGCCTCCTCGTTCTTCGCCGAAGGTGCGAGGCGTCATGCTTTGCACGCAGCGCCGTACTTTGGGCCACCCGGCTGCGACAACTTACACGGCACCAAGACGCAGGCATAGGGCGGAAAGTTTCGCGGGAGGACGGCGAGGGGGAGCTTACCCCTGAACGTGAACGTCCAGCGGGGCTGTGGTGCACTGTGGCGAGGAAAGTCTCGGTCTACCCTCCTCACTTTGGAGATGGAAGGAAATCTCCGCTGCAGATGTCCGGCTGCACCTAACTCAGGGCCGAGGCGGTGTCAGCTCTGCCCCGGGACGGCAAGAACGGGGAGGCTTTCGTTCCCGTCGCGGTCTACCGCTGCCACGGCGAAAAGGTAATCGTCAATACACAGGCCTGTGATGGTTGCCTCTGTGGCCTCGCGAACGAACACCTGTTTCTGCCAGGTAGGAGCAGTCGTCTCGCGGAGGTAGACCTTGTAGCCGGCCAGGTCGTCCATCGGGGCAGGGTCCCGCCAGATGAGGTGGGCGTCGTAGCCATGACCGCGGTCCACGGTCACCTCTTGCACCGCGCGCGGTGCCAGGGCCAGTCCCGCCACGGCTGCGCCCACAGCCTTGGTAGCGCGCGTCAAGTAGGAGGAGGAAACGAACTCCGGCAGGTCGCCATACTGCACCCCTTGCTCGATGCGCACCACCTGGTGTTGCCGGCCAAAGTGTTCATTGGCTTCCGTGAAGCGCACCGCAGCAAGGCCGGCGCGATTGAAAGAGAGGTGGTCGCCGCCGCGCCCGAGGCGATCCGGGCGAAAGACCAGACGGACGCGCAGGTCGTCCAGATAAGTCTCCGCCTGAGCCTTAGCATAACGGGCCAGCTGCCGGGAAGGGGAATCGTTTTCACTGCCCAGGCGCCACCTCAGGCCTCGATCCGCAACAGTCTCGACCTGAGGCACCCCTTCGGAAAAGCACCGGATGCTCGTGCTGTCCACAACACCATTGCCGCCAACCACGTTGCCGATCATGTCCAGGGAAAGCACGCCGAGGAGCTCCCACCCGTGGTCTTTGACCATCTGGGCCAGGCGGGCGCTTCCCAGGAGACCTTGCTCTTCGCCTGCCACGGCGGCAAAGACCAGGTTTGCTTCGAAGCGGTAGCGGCCCAGCACGCGCACTAGTTCCAATAAGGCCGCCACGCCGCTTCCGTCATCGTTTGCGCCTGGGGCGGCAGTAATGGCGTCGCGAGCCTCTGCCGAGCGCGAGTCATAGTGAGCGCACACCAGCACTACGCGCGATTGCAGTGCAGGATCGGCAGCGGGCAGGGTGGCCAGCACGTTCACCAGGGTGGCCCTGCCAAAACCAGGCACCTCCTCTGTCCATCGGTCCTCTTCCACGCGCAAGCGTCCGCCGCAGGCGGCCCGGTAGGCGAGCAATCTCCGCCCCAACCATCGCCGCGCCGCACCGATGCCGCGCCGCTCCGAGGTCGTATCGGAAAAGGTGTGCCGAGTTTCGAAACCGGCGAGAGTTTCCACAAGCGCTCGCAGGCTATCGGCGGAAACCTGCGCCAGCATCTTGGCGATCACTGGATTGCGCTGCGGCGCCGCATCTGCGAGCTCGGCGAAGGGCTGTGGTGTCGCAGACGGTGTGCGCCGTTGGCGCTTGCCCTCCCCGCACGCCAGGAAGACCGTAAGGACCAGCAGAACGAGAGTGAGCCTTCTCATGGTCTCTGCCTCACTGTGCGCCCAGACCGGATCTTTGCCCCTTGTACTTCCGCCCACGCCGCCTGTAACGAGCCTAAAATAGGGAAAAGGCGCAAAACATGCAAGCAAAAAATGGTCAAGGTAGTACAACCAGCATGGCGCCCGTACGCGCGCATATCAAAGTTGACAATTGACAAGAAATTTCGTATCTTGCTCCCGCCATCTGAGGTTTTCACGGAGGAGAAGATGAAAAGGCATGCGCTTACTGCTTTCGCCTGTCTGGTCGTCGCGGTCGCTTCTGCCCAAGCCGGACAGCGGGGATTCTTGCTCATCGTGGGGGGTGGCGCGAAGCCCACACCCGCAGTGGAGGAGTTTGTGCGCCTGTGCGGGGGTGGACCCATCCTTGTCATTACCAGCGCCAGCGCCTCCCCTGAGGAGGCCGGGCCCTCTGCGGCACGCCTGTTCGCTGAGGCAGGGGCGCACCAGGTAAGTTGGTTGCATATTGCCGGGCCTGACACAGCGAACGCGGACACCACTGTGGAGCGCATCCGGCAAGCACGGGGAGTGTTCTTCACCGGCGGCGTGCAGACCCGCCTCATGGAGCGCCTCGCGGGCACACGCGCGGAGGAGGCGCTTCGCTCGCTGTACTTCGAACGCGGAGGTTGCATCGGGGGCACAAGCGCCGGCGCCGCAGTCCTCAGCGAGGTCATGATCACCGGCGACGGCGACCTCGGGAAGCTGGAGCGCGGTAACATCGTCACTGCGCGGGGCCTCGGCTTCCTGACCACCTGCATCGTGGACCAGCACTTTGTGGCCCGGCAGCGCAACAACCGCTTGCTCAGTCTGGTGATGGAGAAACACCTGATCGGCCTGGGCATCGACGAGTCCACGGCCATCGTCTACTACCCTAACGACACGTTTCGCGTCTATGGTGAGGGCTCGGTGCTGGTCTATGACCCGCGCCGTGCCTCGGTGCCGCCAGCGCCAGAGTCCAAGCGCTTGACCATGGAGGGCATCCGCCTTACTGTGCTCAAGGCCGGCCAGACCTTTGACCTGCGCCGCGGGCGGACGAGGTGAGCGCCATGAACCTGACCCGGTTGCAGCTTCCGCACACCCTTGTGCTCATCGGTACCATCATCCTAGTGGTGGCCGCCCTCACGTGGGTCATTCCCGGCGGCCGTTACCACCGCCGCATCGACGAAAACGGCCGCGAAGTGGTGGATGGAGGGACATTCGCCTTTGTCGAGCGAAAGCCCCAAGGCCTTTTTGCCGTGCTCAAAGCGCCCCTGCTGGGCATCAGGCAGACCGCAGACATCATCGGCTTCATCCTCATCATCGGCGGGGTCTTTGCGATTATCCAACAGACCAAAGTGGTGGACGCGGCCATCGCCCGCGTGGCACACCGCCTGCGCCACCGCGGCATGCTGGTCATCCCCGCAGGCATGCTGCTCTTTTCCCTGTTTGGCGCCGTGTTTGGCATGAGTGAAGAGGTCATCCCCTTCGTGCCCATCTTCATCCCCCTCGCGCTGGCCCTCGGTTACGACAGCATAGTCGGCGTCTGCATCCCCTTTTTGGGCGCGGGCCTGGGTTTCGCAGGCGCCATGCTCAACCCCTTCACCATCGGCATTGCGCAGGGGATTTCCGGCCTGCCGCTCTTTTCCGGCATGGGCTATCGCATTGTCGTCTGGCTGCTGTCCACGGCGCTCGGCATAGCGCTGGTGATGCTCCACGCGGCCAGGGTGAGGAAGAAACCCGAAAGCAGCCCTGTGTACCTCCTGGACCAGACGCGCGAGAAGATTGTGGCATCCGACGATCCGGCCGCGGCGCAACTCACCAGGCGCCACAAGGCTATCGTCGTGCTCTTTGTGCTGGCGTTGGTAGTGATGATCGTCGGCGTCATGAGGTTCCGCTGGTTCATCCCCGAGATCGCGGCTGTGTTCTTGGGCCTGGGCATTGCCACCGGCATCGCAGCACGCCTGCCGCTGAACAGCATAGCCGACAGTTTTGTCGCCGGGGCCCGAGACTTGGTGGGGGCGGCGCTGGTGGTAGGGTTTGCACGCGCCATCCTGGTGGTTGCTACCGACGGGCAGATCGTGGACACACTCATGTACGCTCTCTCCAACGCGATCGCCAGGTTGCACCCGGTGTTCGCCGCGCAACTGATGTACGTGGCACAGACAGTGCTCAATTTCTTCGTCCCCTCAGGCAGCGGCAAAGCGGCCCTCACCATGCCCATCATGGCGCCGCTGGCCGACCTCATCGGCATCACCCGCCAGACCGCGGTGCTGGCCTATCAACTCGGCGACGGCTACACCAACATGATCATCCCCACCTCAGGGGTGACCATGGCCGTGTTGGGCATGGCCAGAATCCCGTGGGAGCAGTGGGCGCGCTGGCTTTTGCCCATAGAGATCGCCCTGTTTGTCCTCGGTCTTCTCCTGGTCATCCCCCCGGTGCTGCTGCACTGGGGGCCGTTCTGAGGGGTGGAGAAAAGAAGAAGGAACGAGAGAGTCCAGCCGGCAAGTGTAGTATTTGAGTGACCGATGAGTGCGGGACTCTAAGGGAAAGGCCTTGTGGGCGGTGCCTTCGCCCATACTTGCGTATGAGAGGAACTTGTGTGTTGCCCCAGGCAGCTGCTTTCCACTGGCGGCTTTTCGCCTGCCACTCCCCGCCAGGTTGCCATCCGCCCCATGAGGCGCAAATGGGCCAGTTGCTCGTCGCGCGGCCGGCTTACCTTCGATACGGAGCTTCTCCGCCAGCCAGCCGGGTTCCGCCGCGAGGTGATTGTGCATGAGCTGCTCCATCTCAAGGTCCCGAACCATGGTCGGCTGTTCAGAAGTCTGCTGCGCGCGCATCTTGACGGGGCGGCCTGACACAATCACCTGCTTTGGGGCTGCGTAGTAACCGGCCAGGCTGTGCCTCATCTCGGGCAAGCATCAGCGCGTGGCACCCCGAACTATTTGGTTGATTTTTTCTTTTCGGTTGTCTATATTTGCCGCCGAGTTTTGCGAAAAGGAACCAACGAGGCCTGAGTTATGTCGGCACATGCGACGTCGAACAGATTCTTTAGCAGCGCAGTGAGCTACGCACGCGTGGAGGACAGCTGAGCAGATGAAGAGACAGAGGGCATGCGTCTTCCCTGGGGCGCGCACCCACCGGCGTTCCCGCTTTCGTCCCACCCAACGCCTGTGCGGCTTTGTTGCCCCACCTCCCATGGAGAGACAGCTCACCTGCTCACTCCTGGCACATTTTGCCACTGGCTTGAGTACAAGTCCTTTGTTCTTAGGTTTTCTGCGAGTAGTGTGCGTTCGCACACAGGGGGCATCTCTGTGGCCTGTGCAGCCTGGAAAAATCTGAAGAGCATTGTCTACCAATGGGAGAGAACACAAAGATGTTTGTGCCAACAAGGATGTTTTTGACCAAGGGGGTTGGCGTGCACCGCGAGCAGCTCCAGTCGTTTGAGCTGGCGCTGCGTCACGCGGGCATCCAGTTTCTCAACATCGTGTCGGTGAGCAGCATCCTGCCCCCGGGGTGCAAGATTATTTCCCGCGAACGCGGCCTCAAGCTTCTGAAGCCGGGGCAGATCGCCTTTTGCGTCATCGCGCGGGCGAGCAGCAACGAACCACGGCGGCAGATCGCTGCTTCCATCGGTGTGGCCATCCCCGCGGACAAGACCATGTACGGCTACTTGAGCGAGCATCACGCGTTCGGCCAGACGGAAAAAAAGGCCGGGGACTATGCCGAGGACCTGGCCGCCTCCATGCTCGCCTCCACCCTGGGTGTGGAGTTCGATGAGGACGAGAGCTGGGACAACAAGCGTCAGATCTGGAAAATCAGCGGCAAGATCGTGCACAGCCGCAACATCACGCAGTCGGCCAACGTGGACAAAGAAGGAAAGTGGACCACGGTGGTGGCCGCGGCCGTGCTCCTGCCGTGAGAGGAGACCCAGATGCCGAAAAGGAAATCGCCCTATCTGCGCGGGCCGCGTATCAAGCCCGCGCCCGTTTCCGGCCATACTTCGGTGACCGAGCTCATTGACGGGGCCTTTCTCGCCTACAACGCCGCTCGGTTGCGCGAAGCGGCGCAGCTCCTTGTGCGCAAGGTGTTGCGCGACGAGGTGACCGTAGGCTTGAGCCTGTCCGGAGCGCTCACCCCTGCCGGCCTCGGCTTGTCGTGCATCGTGCCGCTCATCGAGCACGGCTTCGTGGACTGGATCACCTCTACCGGCGCCAATCTCTATCACGACGCGCACTTTGCCCTTGACCTTGCTCTTCATGCCGGCTCCCCCTTTGTGCCCGACCCGGAGCTGCGCAAACAGGGCGTTATTCGCATCTACGATGTGCTCTTTGACTACGACGTACTGCTCACTACCGACCGCTACCTGCGCGAGGTGACATCGGCCCCCGAGTTCGACATGCCCATGACCACGGCGCAGCTGCACTACCTTCTGGGGAAATATCTCGCCAAACGCAACGAGGCGCTCGGCGTGGAGACCCAATCGATTCTGGTGGCGGCCTACAGGCACGGGGTGCCGATCTACGCCCCTTCGCCTGGCGACTCCTCGATCGGCATGAACCTGGCCGAGCTGTCTCTGAAGGGCAGGCCGCGCCTGTTGGACGTGATGGGCGATGTCAACGAGACAGCGGCCATCGTCTATGACGCCAAGCGCAAAGGGGGCAAGAGCGCGGTGCTCATTTTGGGCGGCGGCGCACCGAAGAACTTCCTCCTCCAGACCGAGCCGCAAATTCAGGAAGTGCTGGGCATTCCGGAAAAGGGACACGACTATTTCATTCAGATCACTGATGCGCGTCCCGACACCGGTGGCCTGTCCGGAGCTACACCCAGCGAGGCGGTCAGTTGGGGCAAGGTGAACCCGGCCCAATTGCCGGACACGGTGGTCTGCTACGTGGACACCACGGTGGCGCTCCCGCTTCTGACTGCCTATGTGTTGGCCAACGTCGCGCCTCGGCCGCACAAGCGCCTCTATGATCGGCGCGAGCAGTTGGTGCAGAACCTGCGGCAGGCGTACCACAGGCACCAACGGCGGAAGCACTGAGGATCGGAGGCACCATGAGGCAAGGGGTGGTGCTCAACTTTGGGGGAATTGAGGAGCCCGGGAGCTACGCGGAGGCGCGCTGCGTGGTGCTGCCCGTGCCGTACGATGGGACCACCACTTACCAGCCTGGTACGCGCCGTGGCCCGCTGGCCATCCTGGAGGCCTCCGGGCACATGGAACTATACGACCACGAACTTGGCAACAGCCCAATCGAGCACGGCATCTGGACCCTCCCGCCGCTGGTTAGCGAGGCCTCGGGACCGGAGCAGATGGTGGCGTCGGTGCGGCAGGCTGCACGCCCGCTTTTCCGCGACGGCAAGTTCGTCCTCACCTTGGGGGGAGAGCATTCGATAACGCTGGGTGCCATCCAGGCGTGCAAGGAACTGCATCCTGAGCTGCGGGTGCTGCAACTGGACGCCCATGCGGACATGCGCGACTCGTACGAGGGTTCTCCGTTTAGCCATGCGTGCGTCATGCGCCGCGTGGTGGACTTGGGAGTGCCAGTGGTGCAAGTGGGGATCCGAAGCTTGTCCGAGGAGGAGGTGGAGCCGATCAGGCAAAGCCGCGTGACCACGCTCTTTGCCGAGCAGCACCCCACCAGTGAACAGGTCGTGACAGCGCTGCAGCAATGGGGTTCCGGGCCGGTCTATGTGACCTTTGATCTCGACGCGCTCGATCCCTCGATCATGCCTGCCACCGGCACACCGGAGCCCGGCGGCCTCTTGTGGGAGCAGGCGCTGGATATCCTGCGCGCGGTAACCCGCACCTGCTCGGTGGTAGCAACGGATTTGGTGGAATTGGCCCCCATTCCCGGCATGGTGGCGCCAGACTTTTTGGCCGCAAAACTCGCTTACAAGATCATCGGTTACGCCTTAGGGGCTGCGCGCAGAGCATCTTGAGGCTCCTTACGTCCCACCTTGCACGGTCGCCGGCCTGTGGCGGAAGCTGGCTTTGGGACGAACGCTCAGCATCCCTGGGCCGAGACGGCCCTTATAGCCTGTTCCAGAATATCCAACCCCTGATCAAGCTCCCTGTCGCTAATCACCAGGGGCATCAATGTGCGGATGCAGTTGTTGTAGGTGCCAGCCTTGAGCACGATGAGCCCGTGTTCGTAGCAGGAGCGGAGAATCTTGGTCACCGCCTGCGAGGCGGGTTTCTTGGTCGTACGATCTTCGACCAGTTCCAGGGCATTCATCGCGCCAAGGCCGCGCACGTCCCCAATCAGCGGGTAGTGTTCTTGCAGCGTGCGGAACCGGGCGCGCACTCTCTGCCCGATGGCTTCTGCGCGCGCCACAAGTCCCTCTTCTTCGATGACGTCCAGTACTGCCAGGGCGGCGGCGCAGCTCACCGGATTGCCGCTGAACGTACCTCCGAGGCCCGCCTGGTGAATGCCGTCCACCACCTCGGCGCGGGCCACCACTGCGGCCAAGGGCAGCCCACCGGCCAATGACTTGGCGGTCACCAAGATGTCCGGCTCCAGCTCATAGTGTTCGCAGGCAAAGAGCTTTCCTGTCCTTCCCCAGCCGGTCTGGATCTCATCGGCGATAACCAGGATGCCGTGTGCTCGGCAAAAGTCCACCAGGGCGCTGAGATACGGCTTTGGCAACGGCACAAATCCGCCCTCGCCGAGTACAGGCTCGAAAATGACTGCAGCCACAGTCGTGGGGTCCACATTGGCAGCAAAGAACTGCTCCAGTCGCGTGGCGCAGAAGTTGGCGCAGGAGTCGGGATCCTTGTCGTAGGGGCAGCGATAGCAGTATGGCGCCGGCAGGTGGTAGACCTCGGCGGCGCCCGGGCCAAACCCCTTGCGATATGGTGCGACCTTCCCGTTCAACGACATGGTGAGAAAGGTTCGGCCGTGGTAGCCGTGCTCAAAGCTGACCAGGGCGAAACGCCCGGTGGCATACTTGGCAATCTTGACGGCATTTTCCACGGCCTCGGCCCCAGAGTTTACCAAAATCGTCTTCTTCTTAGAGCTCCCTGGGGCAAGGCGGTTCAGTCGGGCGGCGAGTTCTACGTAGGACTCGTACGGCAGCACATGGAAGCAGGTGTGGGTGAATCGGCGCACCTGGTCGATGATCGCCTCCACCACCTTGGGGTGCGTATGCCCCACGTTGAGCACGCCGATGCCCCCGGCAAAGTCGATGTACCGGTTGCCGTCCACGTCCACCACCTGCGCGCCGTGGGCTTGGGCCACGAAGATTGGCGTCAGATTGTAGGCGGCCGGCGGCAACTCTTCCCCTTTGCGTTGCATGAGCCGCGCACTCTCGGGGCCGGGGATGTTATGCTGCATCGCTCCTTCCCTGGGTAAGTCATTGACGAAACGTGCACGCGCCGCACAAAAAAAACCATTATCGTCGAGACGATAATGGCAAGGCTATGATTACGAGGAGCCGGAAATCAGCGTTCTTCCTCGATGCGGGCGGCTTTGCCCTTGCGGCCGCGCAGATAGAAGAGCTTGGCCCGCCTGACCCGTCCGCGCCTGACCAGCTCGATCTTCGCGATGCGCGGCGAGTGCAGCGGGAAGATGCGCTCGACGCCGACGCCGTCAGAAACCTTGCGCACAGTAAAGGTCTCGTTGACCCCTGCGCCGCGACGCTGCAGCACCACTCCCTTGAAAATCTGGATGCGCTCCTTGTCCCCCTCAATCACCTTCACGTGCACGGCAACTGTATCCCCGGCCTTAAAGTCCGGGATATCCTCTTTAAGCTGCCCGGCCGTCATAATGTCCGCTTTGTTCATTGCCAAACCTCCCAAAAATGTGGCTCACGGCCACTATTCGTTCTGCATATCCTGAAGTAAGTCTTTGCGTCGGCGCCTGGTGAGCTCCAGAGCCTGTTCCCGCCGCCACCGTTCGATAGCGGCGTGGTTTCCCGAGAGCAGCACCTCCGGCACGCGCATGCCCCGAAACTCTTCCGGTCGCGTGTAGTGCGGGTGGTCGAGAATGCCCCTGTGGAACGAATCGCCTTCGGCCGACTGCGGATCGCTGATTGCCCCCGGTAGCAGCCTGACCACCGAATCGATGACCACCGCAGCCGGCAGCTCGCCGCCGCTGAGCACATAGTCGCCGATGGAGATCTCGTCGGTGACCAGCGCCATGCGGACGCGCTCGTCCACCCCTTTGTAGTGCCCGCAGATGATGATCAGCGCCTCTTCGCGGGCCAGTTCGATGGCCATTTTCTGCGTGTAACGCTCACCCTGCGGCGTCATCAGAATAATACGTGGCTGCTGCAGGCCGTAGGTAGCCACGATGTGTTCAACGCAGAGAAAGATGGGCTCGGGCTTCAGCACCATGCCCGGCCCGCCGCCGTAAGGGTAATCGTCGACGCTGCGATGCTTGTCGGTAGCGAAGGCACGCAGGTCGTGCACGTGGATTTGCACGATGTTGCGCTCACGTGCGCGCTTGATAATGCTCTCATCGAGCGGCCCTTGCAGCAGGTTGGGAAAAGCCGTGACGACGTGAATCTGCATCTTACGGCTCCTCATCCACCAGCCCGGGGATGGGCTCGATGATGATCACGCGCTCCTCCCGGTCCACCATCTTGATGACCTCCTTGACCGCGGGGAGGAGGTATTCGTGCTCTTGGTCGCGCACTACCCAGACATCGTTGGCAGGAAAGTCCACCACCTCGTGCAGCGTGCCCAGCACCCTACCGGCGGTGGTTCTCACCTCCATGCCCCAGAGTTCGAACTCGTAGTAGCTGTCAGGAGGAAGCGGCAGGCACTGCTCGCGTGGGATGAGGAGCTCCGCACCCACCAGCGCCTCGGCTGTATCCCGATCCGTCACCTCACTCAGGCGCAGGAGGACCCCTTTATTGCTCACGCGTGCCCCCACCACGCCCACCCGCCTGTGCCCTTCATCGGCCACCGCCACGTAGAGTTCGCGCAGCAGACCGAAGCGGGCAGGATCGTCCGTATGCGGCGTGACCAGCAGCTCACCCCGCACTCCATGCGCGCGTCTGACGGTACCGATGAGGACCAGATCCCTGGTGCTGCCCGACTGTTTCTTTACCCCCTCATCCCTTTCGCTGGGCATTGCCCTCCTCCCCGGCCGTGCCTGAGGCCCTATTACCGGCTACTGGTTGGCGTTTTCGGCCTCGGGCTCGCCCTGTGCTTCTGGTTCCTGGGGAGTCTCCGCCTCGGCTGGGGCTTCAGGCTGAGGTGCCGGCTCAGTTGCCTGGCGCTTCTGCGCCTCCTTGGCCTCCATGCGCCGGCGTCGCTCGATCTGCAGCACCTCCCACTTCTTGAACTCCTCCTCGATGCGCGCTGGGTCGAAGCCCTTCTTCTTCAGGTCCCGGCGCAAGAGGATGCCCTTGCGGCTCAGCAGACTGCGCACGGTCTCGGAAGGTTGCGCCCCGCAGTCCAACCAGTAATTGACTCGTTCCTCGTCCACCTCCAGTTGCGGAGGCGAAGTGCGTGGGTTGTAGTAACCGACGCGCTCCAAACACATTCCGTCCCGAGAACGGCGCGAGTCAACGGCTACGATGCGATAGAACGGTTGTTTCTTCTTTCCGGCCCGCGCTAAGCGTAATCGTACTGCCAAATCGTTCCTCCTTACTATGACGGCAGGGGGCGTGCCTCAGGGGAGCCCCAGAGGTCTGCCCATGCTCCTGCCCGGTTTGCTCATCTGTTTCACCATGCGCTGCACCATTTGGAACTGGTGTAGCAGACGGTTCACGTCTTGGACGGTGGTCCCGCTGCCCCGCGCGATGCGCCGTCTGCGGCTGCCGTTGATGATGTGCGGCCGGCGGCGCTCCTCAGGCGTCATCGAATTGATGATTGCCTCGGTCTTGACCATGGCGCGCTCGTCCAAGGTCAGATTGCGCAAGGGGGAGCGCCCGACACCGGGCAGCATGCGCAAGAGCTCCTCCAGGGGGCCCATCTTCTTGAGCTGCTGGAGTTGCTCATAAAAGTCCTCCAACGTGAACTCTTGGCGTCGCAGGCGCTTTTCTACGCGCTCTGCTTGTTCGCGGTCCATCGCCTCCTGGGCGCGCTCCACCAGGGTGACAATGTCGCCCATGCCCAGGATGCGCGAGGCCATGCGCTCGGGGTGGAACTTTTCCAGGGCGTCGAGCTTCTCGCCCACGCTCAGGAACTTGATGGGCTTGCCGGTGACGGCGCGTACCGACATCGCCGCGCCGCCGCGGGCGTCGCCGTCCATCTTGGTCAGCACCACCCCGGTGATGTCCAGGCGCTCATTGAACACCGTGGCGGCGTTGACGGCGTCCTGGCCGGTCATGCCGTCCGCCACAAAGAGCACCTCATCAGGCGCCGTGGCCTGCTTGATGGCCACCACCTCCTCCATGAGCTCTTCATCCACATGCAGCCGGCCGCCCGTGTCGATGATGACCACGTCAAAGCCGTTCTGCCGGGCAGACTGGACCGCTTGGGTGCAGATGGTGACGGCATCGCCTTGCGCGGTGAACACCCTGCAGTCGACTGCCTTGCCCACCACTTCCAGCTGCGTGATGGCGGCGGGGCGACGTACATCGGCGGCAACCAGGAGAGGGTTGCGCCCCCGCTGACGAAGGTGGCGCGCCAGTTTGCCGGCGAACGTCGTCTTGCCCGAACCCTGTAACCCCACCAGCATCACCACGCTGGGCCAACGGCTGAGGCGCAACGGCTCCTCCGTGCTGCCCATCAGCCTGGTCAGCTCGTCGTGGATGATCTTGACCACCAGCTGCCCGGGAGTCACGCTGCGCATGACCTCCGTGCCCAAGGCCTTCTGCTGCACCTGGTCAATAAACTCCTTGACCACCCGGTAGTTGACGTCGGCCTCGAGCAGCACGCGCCGCACCTCGCGCATGGTCTCGGCAATGTTCTTCTCGGTCAGCTTGCCGTGACCGCGCAGCTTGCGGATGACCGCGTCGAATTTGCTGGCGATGTCCTGGAACATGGTTGAGCCCACGAAGGCCGCTAAATTTACTAAAATCCCGGCCCGCAAACAAGGTGTTTTTGTCGGAAGTGAGTGCGCGCCTCAGTCCCCGCTACGTGCGGGTGGATTCAACCTGGGGAGAACACAACACACAACCCACACACGCCGCGCCTTCAAGGGCGGGAGGCACTCGAAGGCTGGCTCTCCTCTTGGGGCGAAGGGCGCCCGGTGGCTGCGATGATCTTTTCGACTATTGCGGCGAACTCCTGGGCCACCGCTGTTTCCGCCAGATAGGCGGCAAACGGTTTCCCTTCATCACCTGATTGCACCACCTTCGGGTCCAAGGGGATGCGACCAAGGAACGGCACCCCAAGCTCGTTGGCCAGCCTCTCGCCGCCGCCCGCAGAGAAGACGTCCACGCGGTTGCCGCAGTGTGGGCAGACAAATCCGCTCATGTTCTCGACGAGGCCGAGCACCGGCAGTCCGACCCGCTCGCAGAACCGTATCGAGCGCCGCACATCGGCAGTGGAGAGTTGCTGCGGCTGGGTGACTACCAATGCTCCGGCCGGCGGCGTGAGAAGCTGAGCCACCGACAGCGGCTCATCCCCTGTGCCTGGAGGGCTGTCCACGATGAGGTAGTCCAGTTTGCCCCATTCCACGTCTTTGAGCAGTTGTCTGATCACCCCCATTTTGAGCGGGCCGCGCCAAATGACCGCGTCGTCTTCGCTGTGCAGCAGCAAGCCCAGGGACATGACTTTCACGCCGGCGCCCCCGTCCACGGGCAAAAGCAGACCTTCGTGCACCGCCACCGCGCGCCCTTGGATACCCATCAACTTTGGAATGCTCGGCCCGTGAAAGTCCACATCAAGCAGTCCCACCTTCCATCCCTCGGCTGCCAGGGCAACGGCCAAGTTCGCAGCTACTGTACTCTTGCCCACCCCTCCTTTGCCTGACAAGACGAGAATCTTGTAGCCGACCTGCGCCATTCGCTTGGCCAGCTCTAAACCTTCGGCCGCCTCCTGGGCCGCACAATCGGGCGTGTGGGTTTCCATGTCAGTCATTCTCTGTTCCCTACTCCGTTCATCAACTGTATGCCTTTTGCGCAGCCATGGATCACACGTCTACCCCGAGCAGCATCCGGGCCACGGATGCTAAACCAAAACTTGCCGCGGCTACCCCTAGGCTGATGGCCGCCATCTCCATGAACTGCCTGCCGAAAGGTCTGTCCATGGCCACGGCGGTGTAAAAGTTGAAGCTGGCGATGATAAGGATCGAGGCCAAGAGCGCGCACCCCAGCGCTACGAATGGCTGTGCGATGGCAAGAAATGGCGCCACCAGTAGCACCACCGTCTGGAGATAGGCGGCGCCGGTGTAGGCCGCCGAGCGCAAAGGAGCCTTATCACTTTTCTCTGCTTTTGTGGAAAGATAGGTTGAGGCAGCCATCGACATTGCTGCCGCCAATCCCACCACGATCGCTGAAAGGGCGATGAGGCGCGTGCGTTGCAGGGCCAGTGTCAGCCCGGCCAGTCCGCCGGTCAACTCCACCAAGGCATCGTTGAGCCCTAACACGATGGCCCCCACGTACCGGAGATGCTCTTCCTGCAGCAGGCCCAGCAACGCCGCCTCATGTTCCCTCTCCTCCTCAGCCAGCTCGCGCGCCGGACGGAGCATTGAACTCAATTGGCCGTACTCGCGTTGGGCAACCCCCTCAGCCCGCTCCATGAGCTTCAACGCGAAGCTCAGCCCTAGCGCTCTGCTGAGGAGCACGAAGAGCCATACCTGCAGGGTGCGCGGCCTCGCAGAGCGACCTGTCAGGTCTTGCCACTGCCGCGCGTGGCGAAGCTCATCGGCGGCAATGGCCTCCAGCACCGTCCGGTTGGGGCCCGAAGTGCGCCGCGCCAGTCGCCGATAGATGGCGTGTTCTGTGACTTCGCTGCGCTGATATGAGAGCACCTTGCGAAGGTGCCGGGCATCGAGTCCTGCCAAGTCCGAGCACTCACCTCCTGTCTCTGACCTGTGTGGCCACGCAATCCGCCACGGTGGCATGCGGAACCTTCTTCGGCCCCCGTGTTCATGCTCCGAGGCTCGCTGGTTTGCTTGCGTTTCTGGGCCGCTTCTGGCGTTGCCCTGGAGGAAGGCCGTTGTTCAAGGGTTGCCTTCGGCGTGACGGCCGTGGTGGCATGGCTACCCTTCTACCTCCAGCGCTCCGCCGCCGGCAAAGAATGCCATCGCGCTCTTCCAAGCGTCTGCCTCCCGCTTGGCCACGCTTTCAGAGCTGCCGTTGCGCGCGTGCTGCACAAACGCATCCATGTCATCCTCCAGCGCGCGCAGTCTATCCTGGGCCCAACAGCGCAGGTGCTCCCGCCTGGACCCCTTGGGCACGATCGCCAGCAGTCGCTCAAGGTGGTGCCTGCACAACAAGTCGGCATGCTCCAGTCGCTCCTGCAAAATGGCGTCATCCCAGTGGGCACTGCACACCTCCAACGCAATGCGCTCGGTCACTTTGCACGCTTCACACACCAAGCAAGGCGCCACGGAGTCGGGGCCTTCAGCCACCCTGTACCAGGCTATCAGATCCCGGTAGATGATGCTGAGCCCCAAAGGGTCGCCGAGTGCTGCCGCCAGCCGGGCGTGCTCCTTGCAGAAGCCACCGCTGCGGCGCAGGCGCTCCCTCGTCCTGGTATCGTTCACCGACTCGTAGAAAAGCGCTTCCAGTGCCTTGCGGGCACCCTCCGCCTGCCGTCGACAGATTGCGCACCCGGGTTTGGTCAAAGCCTCGAGCAATGCAAAGTAGCCTATGTGTCGCTCCGGCCGGTGGGGCCTGCGAAGAAGCCGGGACACGGGGAATCGCAAGCAATCTCCTTTTTCATGATGACCGCCTAACCAACTTTTCGCTTCTGCATGCACTCAGCGTGCGATGCAGCCCACAGGAAAGACGTTACCTTACGGCCAGGCGCCGGGACCACCGCTGGCCAACACGCTTGCTACCCCGGCAGATGCCAGCTCCTCGGCGATATAGGTCCGTAGGTCGGCGGTGGTCAACACGCCCTGCTCAGTGGCAACCCCGGTGAATAGGTCATGGGGCACTGCTTCAAATTGGAAGTTGCGCACGTCCACTGTGCGCGGGGCACGGGCCCAAACCTCATCGGGCTGCCGCTCGGTGGGAAAGCCACGGGTAAGAGTGCGCGGCAAGCACTTGGACAACTCGCTCACGGCATACACCGGAATCTGCTCATGCCGTGCCGCCAAGGCAAGGGCGTAGGTGCCCACCTTGTTCACGATAAAGTCCTCGGTCACCATCACCGCGCCGAACAGGACCAGATCTGACTCTGCCACAAGGGTGGGTGCAGCGGCGTCCACAACGAGGGTCACCGGCAAGCCCAACGAGGCCAGCTCTCGGGCCATTGTCCGTCCCTCCAAGAGAGGCCTGGACTCGGTGACAATGGTGCGAAATCGACGGTCCGCTGCCTTCGCCTGCTTGAGACCGGCAAAGACGGAGCTGCTGTAGCTGTGCGTGAACACAGTGTCGCCATCCCTGATGAGGGCACCCACCGTAGCCGCAATCTCTCGCAATGCCACTTGCGAAGCCTGCAGCCATGCGGTGATGTGGCCCCTAGCAATGCGCGCAAGCTGGTCACTCTCCTCCGCGCCCTCCATGCGCAGCAGGAGCGAATTGACCAGGTTGAAGGTGGGGCCATTGCCGGGAAGTGCCGTAACCAATGCGCACCCCAGTTCTACCAAGCCTTCCCTGATGCGCTCTGGAGGAGCCCCCTTGCGCTCCTCCAGGAACGCCAGCAAACACGAGGCCGCCTCGTTCGCGAGCACAGACGCGCCCGAGACCTGATCTCTGCGAATCTTCTCCAGCATGCGCAGCGCCTTCGCCATCGCTCGTCTCCGGACAAACGCCCTTTTCCGTTTTGTCATGAATTTATTATTCCGCCTCGGAAAAACAAGCGAATTCTTCTGTGCCCCCAGCGCGAAAGCACTGCCCCGCCTCACGTTCATCCAGGTTTCCAAGGATTGTGCGATTCAAGCAGGTCAGGGGAGTACCCCACCTTCATGGTGCGCGAGCGAATGTAGGGTTACTGGCCGTGCCTTCACCCCAGCAAGTAGGTTGGTGGTGGTACCCCCTTCTAAGAGCGCTCAGGGGTCTGTGCCTACCTCCCAGGTCACCTGCTGAACCGGCCCTCGGAGGGCCCGTCTTATCGAGTAGGCTCCTCCACGCGATAGGCTGGGCCTTGCGGCATTTCCACTTCACCTTTGACCATCATGACCGGCTGCCTCACGGAGAACGGTGTGTAGTGCCAGTACCCAGTTGTGTGCGGAGCCCAAAAAAAAGCCAGCGCCACGACAAGGCGTGACGCTGGCCAGGAGGGAACAAGGAACTGGATTGGCGCTCGGCGCTTTTCCAGTCGCTCAGGGAGACCCTGGTTCCCGGGAAGGCTTCACCACACTAAGCAGGCGTTCTACCGGAGGAGCGCCATCTTCTTTGTCTCCACGAAGGTGCCTGCTACCATGCGATAGTAGTAGACGCCCGAAGAGACCGCCTGCCCAAACTCATCCCGTCCGTCCCACTGGAGCGTGTGGTAGCCGGCATGCACCTGTTCCTC
This sequence comes from candidate division KSB1 bacterium, assembly GCA_034506335.1. Taxonomy (NCBI): domain Bacteria; kingdom Pseudomonadati; species Candidatus Zhuqueibacterota bacterium. The sequence continues at coordinate 16,953 of JAPDPR010000015.1, read as the reverse complement.
GACAAGTGTGCGCACCAGCTGGCCGTAGATGTTATAGATCTTGACGCTCACCCGCCCCGCTGTGGGCAGCTCGTAGCGGATGGTCGTCACCGGGTTGAACGGGTTCGGGTAATTCTGGGCCAGGCTGTAGTTGGCCGGCACGGGTGCTACCGCCGCAATGGGCCCGTGTTCGGTGCGTGCGCCATTCCGGTCGATGTCCACCAGCTTATAGTAGTAGGCCCCGCTCTCGGTCGCCGTCTTATCGATGAAGCTATAGGTACGGTCGGCGCGGCTTGGGATAAGCTGGTCGCTCACCACTACGTACCCACTCTGCGGGGCACAGCTTCTCATGATCTGGAAGCCCAAGTTGTTCATCTCATAGCCGGTCTTCCACTCGATGACCACCCCTTCGTACGGCACGGCGCGGGCGGCAAAGCTCTCCAGCTCCACCGCGGTAGTGGTGATGCGGACGTGCCAGGCACGTTGGATGGTGTCGTACCCGTCGCTCACCTTGACCTTCACGTCATAGTTTCCCACGGAGAACTGCGCAGACCTCAGCGTGTAGGAGTTAGTGGTGGAGGTGATAATCCCCGCCACGGTCCACTCGTACCTCAGGCTGTCGCCGTCCAGGTCGGAGGCATCGACCATGAAGGTCATCGAGTCTGGTTGCACGATGTGCACCTCATCAAACACCGGCCAATAACCCGTGATATGCGGCGGTCGGTTGAAGTTGAGAACCTCAATGCGCACCGAGTCGATGCCGATGCCGCCCTTGTTGTCCCGGACGATGAAGACCGGGTAGTAAACTCCTGCCTGCGCATAGTTAGGCGTCCAGTCGAACACTCTGGTCGCCAGCGAATCGAAGGTCGCGCCCGCTGGGAGCTTCCGCGCGTGGTAAGTGAGCGGATCGCCGTCAGCGTCCGAGGCCACCACCGTGAAGCGCACACGCTGGGTTTCCTGCACAGAAATGCTCTTCGGCAGCACCAGCTGGGGGAAGGCGTTTTCCACCGCGACGGCAGTAAACTCGATCGGCGAGCCGGCGCAGCCAGGCTTGTAGGCCAGGCACTTGTTTTCGCCCACCGTGGGGCCAAGTATCCAGCGCACCGACGCGATACCGTTCGCGTTCGTAAAGACCGGCTGCTGTTCCACGATGCTCCCGCCTCCCTGGATGACCACAAAGGTGACCGAGGCGTTGGGCACAGGATTTCCGTATTGGTCTGTGACCCTCACCTGCAGGGGGAAGACCGTTTCACGACCTACACTCCCGGTCTGGTCGTCGCCGCTGACGTAGATCAGCGCCGCTGGTGCATCAGGCACACCCACAGCAGTGAAGACGACTGGCGTCAGCCCTGCCGAGGCTGCCCGCACCAGATAGGTCCCTGCTGCGGTACCCAGCGTGAACGGGATGCTGGCTTTGCCCTCATTGTCGGTGATCCGCGTGTTGTCGATGGGCAAAGAGCCGTTGCCTTGCACCACCGTGAAGGTCACGGGCACACCCGCAACCGGGTTATTGTTCTTGTCAAGGGCCCTGGCGACAAGCGGCAGCGGTAAGGTATGACCCACCACGTATGACTGTTTGTCTCCGGAGAAGGCCTCCAGCTTAGTAGCCACGTCCGAACGAGCCTGGGCAGTAAACGTGACCGTGGTAGAGAGTCCTTGACAGGTAGCCCGCACCAGGTTGAGCCCAGCGGTGCGCGACAACGTCAGATACGTCTCTGCCAGGCCGTAGGCATCGGTGGTGTCCACCGCCGGGGTGACTATGGCGCCGTCGCCCAGAATCACCTCAAAGCGCACCGCGCGCCCGTACACCGCCACACCCAGGGCGTCGGTCACTCTTACCACCAACGGTTGCGGTAAGGTCCGGCCCGCAATGCCCGTCTGGTTGTTGCCGGAGTAGATCACCATGGCAGTGGGGGTGGGCTCCATGCCAAAGGCGGTGAATACTACCGGCGAGCCCGTCAGGCCCGAGGCCCGTGCCTCAGCGCGGTTATATCCCACCGCGCCGCCCAGAATCCACTGGGCCTTCGCCACGCCGCTGCTATCGGTGTAGACCGGTTGCGGTTCCACGATGCGCCCACCTCCAGCGGTCACCACAAACTGCACCGCGTAGCCGGCAATGCCGTTCTGGTTGGCGTCGGTCACTCGTACCTGAAGCGGGTGGGCCAGCGCCGTGCCGATGTTGCCGATCTGGCCGTTGCCACCGTACTCCACGATGTGCGCGGCCGCAAGTGGGGTGAAGCGCACCTGCACGGTGGCCAGCAGATCGACGCCGTGCGTCACCACCCGCGCACTCACCACCTTGATCTCGGCCTTCGTGGAGGCCAGGTAGCCCTGCGTCTCCCCTTTTGCGTCAGTCAAACTCATCGGCTGCGTGATGATGTTGTTGCTGCCGGTGGCGCTAATGACGACTGCCGCACCAGGCACGGGGTTGTTGTACTGGTCGCGCAGGCGAATAGTGATAGGGGACTTGGTAACCCCATCGGCAGGGATCGGCGATGTTGCGCTGAGAGTAGATGCCGACGGGTCGGGCGATCCGGCATACGCAGAGGCGGTGAAGTACAACGGCGAGCCGGTGAGCGGCATCACCCCATCGGTGGCGGTCACCTCCACGGTGTTGTTGTTTGTGCCGGCGGTCGTTCCCAGCTCCCAAGTGGCCTCGGCAATGCCATCGCTGCCGGTGTTCACCACCACCTGCGAGCCTATGCCATTCAGTCTACCGCCGCCAGCCACGACCTTGAAAGTGATCGGGTGTCCGGCCACTGGGTTTTGATTTCTGTCCCGCGCGCGTACCCGCAACGGTTGCGGAAGCACTCTCCCCACCGCTCCAGATTGCCCATCGCCGGAGACCTTCTCGATGGAAGCGGCGTTGCTGCTCCGCGCCGAGGCGGTAAAGATGGCCGGCGAGCCGTTGAGTGGATTGCCGCCATACGTGGCCGTGGCATGGACTATGTTGTTATTCTGCCCTGCAACCGGCCCGAGGATGAGGAACACGGCCGCCTTCCCCTCCACATCCGTCGGCACCACACGCACCGTGTCCGTCATCCCATCCAGTGTCCCACCACCGGCCATTACCCTAAAGGTCACTGGGTGGCCGATAATGGGGTTGTTCTGCGAGTCGGTCACCTTCACGGTCAGCATCTGCGGCAACGGATTCCCGACAATGCCTTCCTGATTATTGCCGCTGACGATGACCAGTTTGTTGGGGGCGCCCACCGTGGCCGAGGCGATGAAACGCATGCCAGAGCCAGGCAATGGCACGCTATCGGCCCCAACGCTGGTGGCCTCTACCACGTTGTTGTTCACCCCCGGTGTGCTGCCCAGGGTGAGGGTCACTTGCCCGATGCCCTGCGTGTCCGTGAACACATCCCGGCGAGTGGCACCAGCCAGATTTCCACCACCGCTGACTACCCTAAAGGTCACAATGTGGCCACTAATCGGGTTCTGGTAGTTGTCCACTACCTTGGTCTTGAACGGTTGCGGAAGTGGTGTTCCCACGGCACCGGTCTGTCCATTCCCAGAGACTTCCACCAATGCGGCCGGGGGACCAGGTAACGCCGTAGCGTAAAAGTCCACAGGCGAGCCGGATAGCCCTGGCACGCTCGCCCGCACCATGTTGTTGAGCGTCCCGGCTACCGTGCCCAGCGTGTACACCACCCGCGCGGTGCCGTCAGACAAAGTCAGCACGTTGCGCTGCGTCTGGCCGGCAAGCGTGCCGCCTCCTTCCATCACCGAGAAGGTCACGTTGTGACCAACGACGGCGTTGCCGAAGCTATCCACCACCCTCACCACGAGTGGCTGGGGCAGTGCGGTGCCCACCTCCGCTGCCTGGTTGCGGCCGCTGACGTACTGCAGGGCACTGGCAATGCCAGGCGAGGCGGTGGCGTAGAAGGTGAACGGGGAACCGTCCAAGTGGACGCCGCTCTGCTTTGCCGACGCCTCCACCACGTTATTATTCTGGCCCGGCTGCGTGCCCAGAGTCAGGAAGGCCATGGCCACACCAAAGGTGTCCGTGTAGACGTTCTGTTCCGGAATGCCGGCAAAGTTCCCGCCGCCAGCGATCACCTTGAAGGTGACCAGGTGTTGTTTGATGCCGTTGCCAAAAGCGTCGGCCACCTTGACTTTCAAAGGTTCATTCAACGTAGTCCCTACCGCGGCGCTCTGATAATTGCCGGAGACGTAGATGAGCCGCGATGGCGTACCTGGGGTGGCCGAAGCCTTGAAATACTTGGGCGATCCGCTCAAGGGGACCTGGTTGCGGTGCGAGGTAACCTCCACCACGTGCACTTCGCGTCCCGCCACCTGGCCCAACGTCAGCGTCGCCGAGGCCAAACCCTCTGCATTGGTATTGACCTCCACTGCCGACTGCCCGTCGATCGTTCCGCCACCGGCGATAACGGCAAAGCGTACCGGGTGGTTCGAGATGGGGTTGCCCAGAATATCAGTCACCCGCACCACAAAGGGAGCAGGCAAAGCCGTGCCCACCGTGCCGCTCTGCCCATCGCCCGATACCTTGGCCAGCTGATGAGCGACGCCCTCGGTACTGATGGCGGTGAACACCACCGGAGAGCCGGTGAGATGAGCACCTTGGTACTGCGCGGAGGCCTCCACGCGGTTAGTTTCGCCGACAACGCTGCCCATGACGTAGATGACCTGCGCGTAGCCGTTGGCATCGGTGACCACGTCGCGCTCGGTCATGCCATCCATGGTCCCGCTGCCCATGGTGCGCACAAAGCGCACCGGATGCCCGGAGATACCATTGCCCTTGGCGTCGGTCACGCGCACCTTGAACGGCTGCTCCAATGGCATCCCCACTGGCCCGGTCACTGTTTCCAGCGGAGAGATTTTGCTAAAGGTAGTAGGCGTCCCGGGTTGAGCAATGGCAGTGAACACCAAAGGCGAGCCACTCACTCCCGTTGCCCTGGCCTCGCAGGTATTCGTTCCAGCCTGATCACCCAAAGTCCAGGTCACTGAGGCCTGCCCGCTGGCGTCGGTGTTTGCCACTTTGGTGGTGGCAGCGCCATCCAGCTTGCCGCCACCGCCGGTGATGACAAAGGTCACCGGAAAACCTGCCACCGGATCGCCGGAGGTGACATGCGCCACCTTTACCACCAGTGGCTGCGCCAGAACGGTGCCCACCGTTCCGCTCTGTCCGTCGCCGCTGATCTTGGACATCGCCAGGTTCAGACCTGCGGCATAGGCCCGGAATACGATGGGCGAACCCTGGAGGCCTGGAGCACTGGCCTGCACGCGCTGCACATAGGAGCCAAAGCCCAGCGTCAGGTAGGTGGAGGCAAAGCCGTTATTGTCGGTCATCACCGGCTGTGTATTCGACAGCGTGCCGCCACCCTCCAGCACCGTGAAGGTCACTGCCACGTTGGGCACGCCGTTGCCAAAGGCATCGGTGACCTTCACCACGAACGGCTGGGCCAGCCGCTGTCCCGCCTGGCCAAACACGCTGTCGCCCGAGACGTAAATCAGTCTACTCGCCTCGCCCCCTACTGCCGTCTCCGTGAACGTCACCGGACTGCCGCTGAGCTGGTCGCCCCGGTAGTATGCACGCGCTTCGATGGTCACGGTCCCCACCTGCATCCCCAAGGTGCAGATTGCCGAGGCCAGACCGTCGCCATCCGTGCGTTTGTCTGCGTAAGTCGTCGCCGCGCTCCCCAGACCTGTGGGCGTATAGGTGGCCGAAGTGGTCAGAAGAATCTTGTCGAGCAGTGTGCCATCCTCGGCGTTCTTCAGGGTGAGGCTGTGCCCGCCCTTGGTGAAGCTAAACGCCGTGGCGTACTTGGACCACGCCCACGGGGCCGAAACAGTCAGATTGACCAGCGCATAGGCTCCCTTGTCCTTCTTCACGTAGAAGGAGTTGGACAAGTTGTCCGGCGCCTTGTAGCGGACCCAGAGATAGTAGGTGCCGCTTTGTGGCACGAAGAAGTGGATCTCCACCTTCCCGGTGTCGTTCGTGGTATTGACCGTGGGCACGCCGACGCACATGCCGTCGGAGGCATCCGCATCGGCTATGCGGACCATGGGGGTCTCCACCGTGCCGCTCTCTGCCTCTAACCAGATGTTGCCGTCAAACGAGGCGATATCCGTGCTGAGACCTGCGGCGCCGCTGGTTACGGCAAAGTCCACATAGACGCCGGGAACAGGCACGTTGTTGTTATCGGTGACCAGCACCTTCAACGGTTGGGGCAATGCGTCACCAATCCTGCCAGTTTGGGCGTCCCCGGACCAGTACTCCACCTTGGCCGGGTCGGTGGCGGTCAGTTCCACACCGAAGGCCTCAATGTTGTTCTTGCCGCCATAATTGGTGCCGCCCTTGAGGTACGCTCCCACGTACCAAGTGGCCGGGTTTATGAGGCGCGATGCGTCATTGAGCCGCCCGACGAAGGTACGGTTCTTGTAGACGTCAAAGTGATGGCCAGTGGCATCGGAACTGATAACCACTTTGAAGGTGTCCCCCGCCGCCGGCTGATTGGTCACATTGAGAAGAAGCTGCACCTGCACACCTGGGTTGCCCGCATTGATAGTATAAAGGAAAAGCCGAGTATCGATGTGGAAGATCATGTAGCCGTTGGCGTTGGGACTGGGCTGGTCCATGAACGCGCACACCGCACCCTGCCCGATACCTGTCGTGGTGGCCGTCTCGCTCCAGACGACCATCGCGGCACGTGGCTTGGGGAACTTCTTGAACACTGCCGCGTAACCCCATGCCGCGGTACCGCTGGTGATGTTGTTCTTTAACTCGCCGTTCTCGATGACGTAGGCGCTGTGTGCAGCCCAGTCATCTCCCAATTGCGCTCGTTCAAATGTATCCCAGTAGGTGGCGTACTGGACCGGGCTCTGCGTGGTGGCCGTGACCACATTGGAAATGGCACTCTTGTTACCAGAGTCGTCCGTAGCCTTGAGGGCAAAGTAATAGGTGGTGGCCGAGTTGAGACCAGTCACCGTAAACGTCTCGGTGCTCCCGGCGGCCTTCGGCGTGCCGAGCCCGGTGGCCTGCGTGGCCGCGTCAAAATTGGTGGCAGTAATCGGCGAAGTGGAGTACCTGAGGTCGTACGAGGCCGCAGTTCCCACCGTGCCGTCGTCACCGGGAGCCGTCCACGTCAAGGTCACGGAATTGGCCGTGGTACCCGATACTGCCAGGTTCGTGACCGCGGCCGGTGGCGTGTTATCAACGATAGTGGCCGCAACAAAGTCGTCGATATTGTTGTTCAGGCCACCCCTCAGCATGACGCCTGCATAGCCGTTGATGCTGCCCACACGCTTCAGGGGGTCCGAGACCCTTCCGTCGAACTGGTCGTTGATGTAATAGTCAAAATGGTAGCCGTTGGCGTTCTCACTGATGAGCACCTTGACCGTCTGTCCGGCCGTCGGCGGAGGTAGGGCCGCGGGAATGTTCGTAATGGGAGTCTTCGGGATGCCTGCCTCGATTGTCCACAAGTAGAGGCGCGTTGTTGCGTGCCAGACCATGTAGCCATTGGCGGTATTCACATCGTTCGCATCCAGCATTACCGCGAAGGCACCTTCATGGATGCCGGCTGCGTCTGCCGTCGCACCCCACGTGTACTGCACCATATTGGGGCCCGGATGGGCATTGAAAATGGCCAGGTCCCCCCACACGTAGTTGGTATTGGTGTTGGCAAGCTCTTGACTCACGATCTGGTATACCGGGTCTGCGGTCCAGTTGGGCCCTGGGTCCCCATCGGCGCGATTGAAATCGTCGCGCGTTTCGGCGCCGCCTCCCGTCTTGGAGACGGTGAAATCGTCCACATTGTTGTTGAGATTGCCCTTGAGTATGACCCCGGCGTAGCCGTCTAGGTTGCCGGTACGCTTGAGCGGGTCGGTCAGCGTGCCGTCCAAGACGTCGTTGATGTAGAGATCGAACCGGTACCCAGTCGCATCGGAGGTGATGACGACCTTCATAACCTGTCCGGCTACGGGAGCAGGCAAATTGGGCACCACCTCGGCCACCTTAACGCCCGGGACTCCGTTCGCTATGGTATAGAGGTAGATTCTGTTGTTAGTGCCGTGATGCCAAATCATGTAGCCATTGGCGTTGACGCTGTTGGCATCCAGCAGCACGGCGAGGGCTCCTTCCCTGATGCCATTGGCATCTGCAGCAGTACCCCACTTGAAGGAGACCGAGGTAGGGCCGGTCATGGCGTTGAACACCGCCAGGAATCCAGCCCACGTGTAATTCGTGCTGGTGTTGGCCAGCTCGTTGTTCACGATCTGGTAGGCTGCGTCGGCCGTCCAATTGGAGCCCAAGGTCGCGCGGTTGAAGTTGTCCACTATCGTCTGCGCGTGGCCCCAGGAGGCCATGAGACCCAACAAGATCCCTACCATCCCCCACCGCACCACATGTGGTTTGTGCATCATCCTTGTACCCTCCACGATTCCACAACCCTGAGCGTGGTTGTTTCAGACAAAGACACCATCTCACCACAAAGACAAGTTCTACTTGCAGAAACACCCCACACCAGCTTGTTTTTACTGCAAATTAGGTTGACCATTTGGCATAGCCGCTGGGTGGTTCGCCTCAAGTGGCGCAAAGGCTATGCCACCGGACAAAAATGTGACAGTTCCGTAACGTGGACAATTGCAGCGTACTGGGGGATTCAGTGCACGGCTACGAAGAAGAGGCCAAGCAAGTAGGCCCCACCCAGGGCCAACACCACGAGGAGGAAGCGCAACGCAGACATGAGAAGGGTGGCTGAGGCGGGCGGCAAGGCGATGGCCATCCTCCTTTGCAACCTCATGTACCAGATGATCACCAGGCCGAACAGCGCCAAGCCCGCCAGTGCGTACACGCGCAGCAGACCCACGCGGGCGGCAAGGGGCCAAATCTCATGGCGCAGGGTCACCGAACCCACCACGCCACAGACAACCCCCGCGGCAAACGCCACCGCTGCTCCAATTGTGCTTCTCATGGGCGCTCCACACTTTTGCCCATTCCGTTCTGCCCCACAGCCGACCGCTCCATCTCAGCCAGAATCCGATCCAATTCCTGGTAGCTCAACCGGCCATCGGCCAGACCGTCCATCACCTGCTCGGTTATCCGCCCCACCTCCCGGCCGTTCACCCGCCCACGCGAAACGGCGTTGGTGAACGCATCGAGCACCAACATAACGCGTTCCCTATTCTTGGTTACGTACCCGTCGGGCAAAGCGTGGAGCAACTGGGTGACAAGATGAGTAGCGTAAGGCCGGGCCAGCCCTGAGACTATACGAAACCGATACCGCCAGGCCACGCCGACCGCGCTCATTGTGAGCACCAGGCAGGCGGCAAAGCCCATGATAAAGCCCGCGAGCATGACACGCCGCCGGGCCCAGAGCATTGCTCCCCGGGTCTCAGACCGCACCGACTCTAACCTATTCAGTCCCATGTTCACCTGATTGAAGGGTCAAAAAGCCCAAGGGCCTTGCACACGAAGACAAAAAAGTCGTCTCCACCATCGATGAGGGTGCGGCGAAGGGCCAGCGGGTTCTCTGTCGGGGAGTTTGCCCCTTTCAGGGTAGTGACCGCACAGCCGATCCCCGCCTCTGCCACGACCCTCTGTACGCTCTCGTCAACTGAAGCGGCGTCGCCCAATGGGTAGGCAAACGAGGAGACCTCGCGCCGGGTCCAGCGCTGCAGGTGGGCAACTGATTCTTCCACTTCCCACCTTCTTCTGTCCGGCGGCACCTTAGTGAGCACCACGTGGTGCACTGTATGGGCGCCAAAACGGAGGAGCGGGCTCTTTGTGCCGGCTATCTCCTCTGCACTCAACATTTCCGGCCCCCAATCGCTGCGCTGGCATCCTGCGCCGAGCACTGTTCCAATATGGGACAGCACAAGTGGCCTTTCTGATTCTTCCATGGCACAAAGGTCCGCAAATAGGTGCCAGAAGGTCTGTCGACGCTGCTTCCTGCTCGCGCATGCGAAAAGGTGTTCTTCGCCATGAAGAGAGAAGCGGTACCGACCGGGAGGTGCGTTCCAGACCCAGGCGCTTAAGGCATTCCACCAAAACGGGGCTTTTTTGCCCACATGACCCGTGGTCACGAAGATGGTGGCAGGAATCCCGAACTTTTCCAGGATCGGCAGAGCTGTTTTCACGTTATCCCGATAGCCGTCGTCGAACGTCACTGCGATGGGAGGCCGCACGTACCGCCGCGGATCGCGTGCATAGTCGGCAAACTCTTCCAGGTGGACCGGTGTGAATCTTGCGCGCAGGAAGGCCATCTGCCTGGCAAATTGCTCTACTGGCACACCGAGGCTGCGTTCGATAGTCCCCGAAGGGGCAGGTTCGGCTGTGACGCTGTGATACCCCAGCACCCGAAATTGGGGTCGCCTGACCGTGACCGCATGGTACCACACGGCGGCCACCCCGGAAGCCACCAACGCCCGGCTCAACACGTGTTTCAAGGGCCTGGAAATCCAGGCATTGCCTGACTTCATGCTCTACCCATCCGCACGATGCGGGCCGCTCTCCGCGGGCAAGGCTGTGAAGATTCTTGCCCCGCTTTCCGCGCGATCCCTGCTATGGCCGCTCAACGCGCACCCCCTTCGGCGGCGCTGGCGGTGTGGTATCCGCCTTCTCAGTCCCGCGGAACACAAAACGGAAGGCGTCAGAGATCACGTAGCCATTGGCATTATTGCTGATGCGCACGTAGCTGACCGTACCTTTGGGGAAATAGAACAAGCCCAATCGGTTCCATTGGCCATAGTTGGTGGTCTGGTCGATGAGGCCGCGCCGCTTCACCTCTCCGTTGACCACCACCTCGTAGGGGACGTTGCTCGCCTCTTGGTAGCTGGCAGGTGTGTCGCCGTGCCAGCCATGCCATTCGAACACCTCATAGTAGCCGGCCACGCCTATTGTTGGCGTGTAGGTGGCAGTGGCCTCTCCCTGTCCAGGCGCAGCAACAAAATATCCGTACCCCTCTGGCGTCTGATCTGCCGGCGCCGTCCACTGGGTGTAGTACGGGTTGTTGTCCGAGAAGCTGATCCACCGAGTGTTCATCGGCACCCAGGTGCCCACGTAGCTGGCGGGGGCGCTCCCGGGGCTGGTATCGTTGTTATTGTAATTGCCCACGATGATGTCACTTATTGCCACGGTGGGTTCCTTGAAGAGCAAAATACCGTCGCCACGGTTGCGCTTGGGCTTGTCGGCCGTCCAGCCATAGAGCTGCACCGAGGCGAAAAGGTTTCCGTTGTTGAACTCCGGATCCTGTCCACCTCTGAACCGGTAATATGGCCCAGCGTACCCGGGGGCGCTCCTCAGGTCGGCATCGGTGACAGTAATGGTGGTACCTGTTGGGTTACAGATCACGGCGCCCTTGTCAAAGAACCGCACGTAAGCACCGTTTGCAAGCCGGTGGGGCATGGTCGTCGGGTGGCCTAGATCGGTGTCGAATTCGTCATACCAGTAGGAAATGTAGTAGTAGTCGCCAAAGGTGCGGCCGTAGTAGCCATCGCCCAACAGGGCTGTAGTCAGGCCGTAGCGCATGTAGGTAAAGTCATTCTTGCCCGTCTCCGCATTTGCCTCCTTGACATAGTCTTTGATGTAGTAGACCGATGGCTTAAGGCCATTGAGCAGCCACGCCTGCATGTTCGCGAAGAGGCCCCACGGTTCGCCCCAGCCCGCGGCAAAACGCATGAACCCTTCCCACACAATGCCGTTGGCAAGGCTGAACAGACCTCGCTCACCGCCACCTCCGCCGCAGTTGACCAAAATGATGGCCGGCTTGGTTGGATGCACCTCCTGGAAGCGCTGGCGCTCGTAAGCGAGAAGGTTGGTTATCCCCACTCGCCACTGGGCATTGATCCAATCGAGGCCGTGCTCCTGGAAATCATTGGCACCATTGCCATCAAAATCGACGTCATCAAAGTCTTCGGCATAGAAAAATTCGCGGAATGCATCCCAGGCGGTACCGTCAAAGTTTGTGAAATCCGCGCGGGTGAATCTCTTGTCTACGAGGTGCTGCCAGGCCGGCTTTCCCTCCACAAGGGGGCAAAAGTCGGTCAGGTTGGGCAACATGCCAAAACCCACAAAGCGCACGGGCGCGGTGACTTTAGTGCCAGCTGGGTAGCTCGTCTTGAGTTCCTCGGCAGCCACGCCGGTGAAAGCAGTGGCCGTCTTGCCGCGATAGTACACCGGGCTTTCCCCGACGAAGATGTAGAAAGGCGCGTTGGGAAAAGCGGCCGTGGATTCCACCGGTATGGAGGTAGAGCCAGGTCCCACCCCGCTGGTCGTGACAGTGGAATAGGAATGCAGGGCATGGAAGGCATAGGGGTCACTTCCCGGCCACACACCTTGCGTGCTCACCAGGCCAAGGAGCACAATGTCCGGGTTCAGTTGGCGGAGCAGCGCGGCGTACTCCGGCCCGCCCCTGCCCACATCCGCGTAGACAATAGCCAAGTCGTACTGCGCCCAGATCATCGGCTTGGCACCGATGGATGTCTCGCCGAAGGTGATCCCACCTGGGCCGCTGGCCACCACGCGCGGGTAGGGGGGGTCGTAGTTCTGTCCCATGACTGCTACGGCACAGCCAAGCGTGCCCAGCAACGCCACGAGCCAGATCAGGCAGTGGATGCTATGATTCATAACCGATCTCCGTGCATGACCAATCCGTTCGTGAAATGGGTGCCCATGCCCCGGTGCCTCTTGCCCATGAAAAAGATTGCCCGTATGGCACCCCTCAGGAACACAACTCCGAAGCACCTACCGCTCGATCATCGACAATGGCATTCCGCGCAGCATTCCTGACTTCTGCAGAGCAAGTCGGACCTGGTCCGCTTCCGGGTTGGGAGTCCTTGCATGGAACATCTGATTCCCGCTGCGCTTCGGTCCTCCTCCGTCCCGCATCCGGAGACTAATGCGGTGCCGTCACTGCTCGCGCAACGGGTACATCTCGTACAAGGACGAGTATGCGAATCGGCGGATCAGGCGCGGCTCGCTCAAGCGATCCTTTTGTATCTGCTTTTGGCGCAATACGTCGTCCAGCGACTCCCTCGGCCCGCTGGTTGCATGGTTGACTACAACCACGAGCCGTCGGGCTTTGTCAACGGGGAGGAACATCGGGCCATCATCAAAACTCATACGCGCAAAGTAGTAGCGGACCGGCATGCTCGCAGGAGGCGGCACAACAAGCTTGTCACCGGGGGATAGGTGTTGAGCCAGATACGATGCGACCTCAGGGCCGTCGTGGAAATGGGCATACTCGTTGGCGTGGTGCGTTCGTGCCCGCAGCACGGTGAAGGAGTTGACCGCGAGCAATAGCGACGCCAGCACGGCTCCTATCGCCGGGGCGTGCCGCCGGGCACTCCGCTGGAGCACGAAGTACAGGCCGCTGGCGCTGACCATCACATAGAGCGGCCACATGAACACCCAGGTCCGGGGGAAAGGAACCACGCGGTGCACAGACAACATTGGCATAAGAAAAACAGGCACGGCCAGCACAAGAAGCCTGCGCTCGTGGCCCGACTTGCGCGGGTCCATCAGGGCCACGAAAAAACCCGCCAGCAACACCACTTGCAGAACTAACGGCACGTCCCGGTGCCATAGCCCCCAGATGCCAGGCAGAGTCCGCACGAACTGCTGCGCGAAGGCTCCAAGTGGTAGACGCCTGTAGACCGGGTTGGAAGTCATTTCGCGCAGGCCGCTGACTATGAGGGCCGGGGCGTAGAGCAAGAGCGTGAATAAGGCCATGGCGCAGGTGCTCCACACAAGGCTCCTCACCGCCTGGCCGCGCGCTCCTGCAATGCGACCCGTAGCTATGCAGAGCACGAGGTAGACGCCGATTACCCCCACACCGTAGAGCATAGTCGGCACCGTATACAGGCTAAGCGCACCGACCACGGCGAAAAGCAGCCACGCTGCGCAATTGGCGCGCTCCTTCGCGTGGTAAGCCAGCCACAGCTGCCCCACAAAGAGCGCACTTCCCAGAATGTACCCGCGCCCGTGCGTGGAGTAGTAGACAAGACATCCTGAGCTGGCCGTCACAGCGGAAGCCATCGCCGCGACGCCGGCACCCTCCAGCCGTCGCACCGCCAGATAGTACACCGGAATCAGGCAGAGCCCCACCACCAGGGCTGGCAGCCGGATGGCCCAAGGGTGATTGCCGAAAACATCCAACGACAGGCGCATCAACACGGTCATGAGCTGGTGGTTCCCTGGGTCACGGTATCGGGCCAAGGCGAAGCGCAGTGGTTGGTTCAGGTGCAGCACAAAGGTACTCCCCTCGTCGTAGCTCACGGGCTCGAAAAGAAAGGACAGCCGCACGCCTGCCCCAATGATGAGCGCCGCCAGCAAAACCCAGAAGAAACGCCATTCTCCCCTGGCCTGCTGCACACCCATTCCTAGGGTCTGCGCCAGCTCCTTGCCGTCCCGTAGCAAAGCATACGCAGCAGAGGCAACTTGCCGCCTGAACACCAAACCAACTAGCCCCACGACGGCTCCCAAGAGCCGGGCGCCCCACATCAAAGAATCGTGAAGTCCATCTGTGTAAAAGTCAGCTCGCCCGTGTCCGCCCCATCGATCGACGATCGCCTTGCCTGCCTCGAAGGGAACCACCGAAATCCCGAGGAGAAGCACTCCGCTGACTATGAGCAGCCAAGGGACCACTTGCGGGGCTTTCAGGAAGTTGTCTCCCGTGCCTTCCATGCTAACCCGTGCCTCGTCGCTGCGCCGATGCCAGTGGGTTCAACAATCGTGCCAGGTTCATGCCATCTACTTGCGTATGCCAAGCCCCAACAGGACAAGAGGCCTGGTGATGCTCCACCAGTCCCGCACCGCGTGCATCTTGCTCACCGGACCGCAGTTGTCTTCTGGATAGAGGATGGTCACCGGCACTTCTTTCACCTTGTAGCCGAGGCGAAAAGCCTTGAAGTAGAGATAGGGCTCTAACTCATAGCGGTCCAGCCACGACTGGTGGAGATTGAGGCGTGGATCGCGCAGAATCCTCACCCGGAAGGCACGGAAACCACTGGAGCCATCCGTGACCCGGCGGCGTACGAAGAGGGAGAAGAGCCAGGAGTAACCGCGGGTTCCGATCCGGCGATGCACGGGAAGGTTGAGGCCCCGTCCCCCTTTGCGGTAGCGCGATCCTTGTACAAAATCGTAATTCTCATTGAGCAAGGGACGCAGCAGGAGCTCAAGCTGGGAGGCCGGGGTCTTGCCCCCGCCAGAAATGACGGCTACAATGTCAAATCCATGCTGCAGGGCATAGTCAAGCCCAGTGCGGATGGCCGCCCCTACGCCTCGATTACGCGGGTGGCTGATGACCTTGGCCCCAGCGTTCCGAGCCTCTTCTGCACTTCCGTCGGTGGAACCGTCGTCAACCACCAGAATTTCATCCGCCCATGCCCGCGGGACCTCTCGGATCGCAGGGCCAACCCGACCGGCTTCATTCCACACCGGGGCAACCACAAGCACCCTGCCTTTTCCCTTCATCGGCGGCCTCCCCGCACAGATTCCATCCACTCTTTGGTCCGGCGCAATCCCTCTTCCAGAGTGGTCTCAGGCACCCACCGCAACTCTCGCCGAATGCGCTCAATATTCACCACCCGCCGTCGGATGTTGTCGATGTCCCGCCTGTCGATGTGTTCAACCTTGAGGGGCTTACCAAACACCTCAGCAACACATCGGGCGAGGTAGTTGATGGTGATCTCCCGCCCGGTGCCCACGTTGTACACCCGGCCGTCGGCCTTTGTCGAGAGCGCCGCCAGCAGCGTAGCCTGTACAGCGTCATCCACGTACGTAAAGTCCCTGCTCTGCTCGCCGTCTCCGTGAATGCGCAAGGGGCGATCGTGCAGCGCAGCATCGAAGAATTTGGCAATCACACCGCAGTAAGGGTTGTCCGGACTTTGACCAGGACCATAAATGTTGGAATAGCGCAGGACCGTCGTGGACAGCCCGTAGGACTCGTAGAACGCCACGCAGTAGTTTTCTCCCGCAAACTTGCTCACCGCATAGGGCGAAAGAGTTGTGTAGCCGTCTTCTTCATTGATGGGCAAATAGCGTGGATTGCCATAAATGGAAGAGGTGGAGGTGTAAAGGACGCGTCGCACCCCTAGTCTTCGCGCCGCCAAGAGGATGTTGAGCGTGCCACCGATGTTGGTAGCAAAATCCTCGCGCGGGTTTTGTGTAGAGCAGATGATATTCCGGGCCGCAGCGTGGATGACGATCTCCACCCCAGCCATACACGACTCCACCGTTGCCTCGTCGGTGACGCTGCCGAGCGTGAAGGTGAGCCGTGGGTGATCGGGCAGATTCTCCCGCTTACCGGTAAAGAGGTCATCCAGCACGCGCACTTCGGCGCCGTACTCAAGCAGGCGTCGGACGATGTTGGACCCGACGAATCCCGCGCCACCGGTCACCAGCACGTGCGTGCCTTCCCATTCTCTCATCATCACTGACCTTTCTTAGTTGCCCGGGGGTGTTGGCGCCTGCGCAAAACCCTCAGCCACCGTCATCCGGGGGCCAAAAAGCACTACGCGACACTTCCCCTGCTGGAACTCTTGCAGCAACGGACGCTGGGCGCGCAGACGGTTTTCCAGGGCAGTCATCTCCTCCGAAGGCCATTTGTGGCCGAAGAGCAGCCATAGTCGCCCCGGCACCTCCTCCACGCGGCGGAACAGAGGCTCGTAGTCTTGGAGCACATTGTGCTGTTCGCCGTAAATGACGCGGACGATCCCGGCCTTTCCAGGAATCGGATACTCATGTGCATAGCCAGGGCGGTGATCGGTGAAGTAGTAGTAGAACCCGACTATGGCTGCCCAGTGCAAGAAGACGGTGTCGCCGTCCTGCGCATTCTGGGCCAAATACTGCACGGCCAAATCAATGCGCCTGCCACCTCCCAGCCGCATTTTACTTACATCGACGACATTGCGGTAAATCATGAGGCCGACCCAGACTGCAAGCACTGCCACTATCGCTAAGGCAACTAGTCTGCTGCGCTGCCGAAACCACGCCACGCCTTCCGCACATCC